>NZ_CP012332.1:2737500-2972500 GCF_001263175.1 Vulgatibacter incomptus
TCGGCCATCGACGAGCTCGGCCATCCGCCCGTCCTCGCCCTCACCGCCACGGCCACCGACAAGGTGATCGGCGACATCGTCCGCCAGCTCGGGATGCGCAGGCCCCAGGTCATCCTGGGCAGCTTCGACCGGGAGAACCTCTTCTTCGAGGTGGTCTCCACCACCACCGAGCCGGGCAGGCGGCGCCGACTCGTCGAGCTCGTGAAGCGCTCGCGCGGCTCCGGCATCGTCTACTGCGCCACCATCCAGCACGTGGAGGAGATCGCGCAGCTCCTCGCGGAGAGCGGCGTCGAGGTCGGCCGCTACCACGGACAGATGCGCGCCCGCGATCGCGAGGCGGTCCAGCGCGCGTTCATGGGCAGCGGATCGCCACGGGTGATCGTCGCCACCAACGCCTTCGGCCTTGGCGTGGACAAGCCCGACATCCGCTTCGTGATCCACGCCCAGATGCCGGGCTCGCTCGAAGCCTATTTCCAGGAGGCGGGCCGCGCCGGCCGCGACGGGAGGCCCTCGCGGTGCACCCTTCTCTACCAGGCGGGGGATCGCCGGGTGCAGGCCTACTTCCTCGGCGGCCGCTATCCCCGCCCCGAGGACGTGATCCGCGTCAGCCGGGCGCTGGAGCGCCACGGCCGGTCCGAGCCCGTCGCCATCGAGGCCCTGGCGAACGCCGCCGAGGTCCCCGTGCGCACGGCACGGGTGGTTACATCGCTTCTCACCGAGATCGGGCTCGCCACCGAGGAGGAGGGCGCGACCGTGCGCGCCACCGGCCTGCACGCCTCCGACGAGGATCTCGCCTCCGCCGCGCTCCGCTACGAGGAGAAGCGCCGGGAGGATCGCGCCAGGCTCGACGCGACGGTTCGCTACGCCACCTCGACCCTCTGCCGCACCCGGATCCTCCTCGCCTACTTCGGCGAGGACGGGCCCTCCACCTGCAACCACTGCGACAACTGCGTGCGCCGGGTTCGGCGGGCCGAAGAGGACGCCCGCAAGGAGGAGGAGCGCAGGCTCTCCGAGGAGGCCGAGGCCCGCGCGGCGGCCGCCCGAGCCGCGGCGGAGGCTGCGGCTGCGGAGGGGAGACGCCCGCTGCGGCCGATGCGGGCCTTCCGCCCAGCGAAGAAGAAGGCCAGGGAGACCGGACGATCGCCGGTGCTCGCCCCGGGCTCCCGGGTCCGCCACCCCGCCTTCGGCGAGGGCGAGGTCCTCGACGTCCAGGACGATCGGGTCACCGCCTTCTTCCCCGGCCGCGGCGAGCGGACCGTGAAGCGGGCCTTTCTCGAGCAGACTTAAAGTACGCCGCCGACCTTCCTTGACCGGCTCCGGGGGCCTCCTTAGGATGCGCCGGCCCTCGCCCGGCGGCGGATTTCGCCGTCCCCGCCGAGCGTTCAAGAAGAGATATGAACCACAAGCTCCACGATCTCGAGCGCCGCTTCGAGCGCCTCACCCTCGAGCTCTCGAACCCCGAGGTCCTCTCGGCCGCCGAGAAGTTCCAGAAGGTCGCCCGCGAGCGCGCCTCGCTGGAGCCGATCGTCAACGTCTTCCGCGAGTTCAACAAGGTCGGCAAGGAGATCGAGGACAACGAGCTCCTCCTCGACGAGAAGGACGAGGAGCTGCGCGCCCTCGCCAAGGAAGAGCTGCCGGGCCTGCGGGAGCGCCACGCCGTCCTCGAGCACGAGCTGAAGATCCTCCTCCTCCCGAAGGATCCCGCCGACGAAAAGAACGTGATCCTCGAGATCCGCCAGGGCGTCGGCGGCGACGAGGCCGGCCTCTTCGCCGCGGACCTGCTCCGCATGTACCTGCGCTACGCCGAGCGCCAGGGCTGGAAGTACGAGATCCTCTCGCGCTCCGAATCCGGCGCCGGCGGCATCAAGGAGGTCCAGGTCCAGATCCAGCGCGAGGGCGCGTACTCGTGGCTCAAGTTCGAGGGCGGCGTCCACCGCGTGCAGCGCGTGCCCGCCACCGAGGCCCAGGGGCGGATCCACACCTCCACCGCCACCGTGGCCGTGCTCCCCGAGGCCGACGAGGTCGACGTCAAGCTCGACGAGAAGGACTACCGCAAGGACGTGATGCGAGCGGGCGGCCCCGGCGGACAGAGCGTGAACACCACCGACTCCGCGGTGCGCCTCACCCACCTCGCCACCGGCATCATCGTCGTCTGCCAGGACGAGAAGTCGCAGATCAAGAACTACGCGAAGGCGCTCCGGATCCTCCGCGCCAAGCTCTACGAGATCGAGGTCGAGAAGCAGCGCGCCGAACGCGATGCCTCGCGCTCCGGCATGGTCGGCTCCGGCGATCGCTCGGAGAAGATCCGCACCTACAACTTCCCGCAGGATCGCCTGACCGACCACCGCATCGGCCTCACCCGCCATAACCTCGACGCGGTGATGGACGGCGACATCCACGACCTCCTCGTGGCCTGCCGCAACCACTTCATGGCGTCGCAGCTCGAAGCAGAGGCTGCCCGCTCCGAAGCCCGCATCTAGGTGACCCAAGGCATGTCCGAGGCCTGGACGGTGCGCCGCGCGATCCTCTGGACCGCCGGCTATCTGGAGCGGACCGGCGCCGACTCGCCGCGCACCGACGCCGACGTCCTCCTCGCCGACGCCCTCGGCGTCGACCGGGTCCGCCTCCTCTTCGACTTCGACAAGCCCCTCTCGCCCGAGGAGCTCGCCGCCTACCGCGTGCGGATCGAGCGTCGCGCGGCCGGGGAGCCCACCGCCTACATCCTGGGCCGCAAGGAGTTCCACGGCCGCGACTTCCTCGTCGATTCCCGGGTGCTCATCCCGAGGCCCGAGACGGAGGAGCTCGTCGCGATCGGCCTCCGGAGCCTGGCGCCCGGAGCGCGGGTCCTCGATCTCTGCGCCGGATCCGGTTGCGTGGGCCTCACCATCGCCGCCGAGCGCGAAGACGTGAAGGTGGACCTGGTGGAGCTCGACCCGGGGGCCGCCGAGGTCGCCCGCGCGAACGCCGAGAAGCTCGGCGTGGCGGACCGCTGCCGGATCCTCGTGGGCGATCTCTTCGCGCCGGTGCTTGGCGAGCCCCCCTACCAGGCCATCGTCTCGAATCCTCCCTACGTGCCGAGCGCCGAGATCCCCGGCCTATCGCGCGAAGTGAGGCGAGAGCCCAAGCTCGCCCTCGACGGCGGCCCGGACGGCCTCGACCTGGTGCGGCGGATCGCAATCGACGCTCCCGAACGGATCGTCCCCGGCGGCCTCCTCGCCCTCGAGCTGACGATCGAGCAGCCCAGGGTGGCGGTCGACCTCTTCGTCGCCGCGGGTTTCGCCGAGGCGCATGTGGAACAAGATTTCACCCGACGTGACCGATTCCTGGTCGCGACGCGATAGGGATCCCGGCCTCCCGACGGCGGCCTGCGGATCGCATTTCGACCGGGTAGCGGTAGGTTCGAGCGCCCGAAGGAGATTCACTTGGATTCGATCGTCATCAAGGGCGGCAAGCGCCTCGAAGGGACGGTGAAGGTCTCCGGCGCCAAGAACGCCGCCCTCCCCCTCCTCGCCTCCAGCCTCCTCGCCGAGGGAGCCTCGACCTTCCGGAACGTCCCGGAGCTGGCCGACATCGCCACCATGGGCAAGCTGCTGAGCTCCATGGGCTGCGGCTTCGAGAGGGGCACCGGTCGCAAGAGCACGTCGATCACCGTCACCGTGCCGCCCGCCGCGGACCTCGAGCCCATCGCGCCCTACGAGCTCGTGAAGACCATGCGCGCGAGCGTGCTCGTCCTCGGGCCCCTCGTCGCCCGCTACGGCAAGGCGCGCGTCTCCCTCCCCGGCGGGTGCGCAATCGGCGCGAGGCCAATCGATCAGCACCTCATGGGCCTCGAGAAGCTCGGCGCGACCATCAGCCTCGAGCACGGCTACGTCCAGGCCAAGGCCAGGTCGCGGAGGCTCACCGGCGCCCGGATCAACTTCGACGTCGCCACCGTCACCGGCACCGAGAACCTGATCATGGCCGCCGCCCTGGCGAAGGGCACCACCGTCCTCGAGAACGCCGCCCGCGAGCCCGAGGTCGAGGACCTGGCCCGGTCGCTGAACGCCATGGGCGCGCAGATCGAGGGCGCCGGCACCGACCGGATCGAGATCCAGGGCGTGGACTCCCTCCAGCCCGCCGACCACGACGTCATCCCCGATCGGATCGAGGCCGGCACCTTCCTCGTCGCGGCCGCCATCACCGGCGGTGACGTCTTCGTCGAGGGCTGCGTGCCCGACCACCTCGAGGTGGTGATCGAGAAGCTGCGCGAGGCCGGGGCCCTCATCGAGGCCCGGGACGGCGGCGTGAGGGTCCGGGGCCCGAAGCGCCTCAAGGCCGTCGACGTGAAGACCCAGCCCTTCCCCGGCTTCCCCACCGACATGCAGGCCCAGCTCATGGTCGCGATGGCCGTGGCCGAGGGCTCGTCCGTGGTCACCGAGAACGTCTTCGAGAACCGCTACATGCACGTGCAGGAGCTCTCGCGGATGGGCGCGAACATCGCCGTCGACGGCAAGACCGCCATCGTCAAGGGCAGCGCGCGGCTCTCCGGCGCCCCCGTGATGGCCACCGACCTGCGCGCGTCGGCCTCCCTCGTCCTCGCGGGCCTCTGCGCCGAAGGGACCACCACCGTACAGCGCGTCTACCACCTCGACCGCGGCTACCAGCGGATCGAGAAGAAGCTCCGGGCTCTCGGGGCCGAGATCCGTCGGGTGAAGGCTTAGAGGGCCGTTGCGGGGGAACAAGCCGCTTTGATAGGCTGTTCTCCCCGGTTCAACCCCCACACCCAACCACCCGAACCGAAAGGGAGACCCACTTCCATGGACTGCCCCCGCTGCACCGACGAGATGAACCTGCTCGAGGGAGAGGACATCTCGCTGCAGCGCTGCGCCGAATGCAGCGGAATCTTCATCGATCCAGGCGACCTCAACCGGCTCCTCCTCCGCAACGGACTGCTCGTCCTCGACCGGATGGGCGGGCGCGCGAACATCGAGGAGATCGCAGTCGCCTGCCCCGAATGCTCCGTCGACCTCACCGTAATCGAGGGCAACGACAAGAGCGGCCTTCGCTACGAGACTTGCGAGAGCTGCGGCGGCATCTGGCTCGACCTCCCCGAAGCAGACGCCGACGACCTCGACTCGATCGAGGCCGCCATCGTCGAACACTTCCGCGAGTTCAAGGGCTAACTCCCGGACCCCGGCCGGCGGTCCGTCCGTTCGCGCTCGCCTCGGTGGGCGCGAACGGGTCCGGATCGACCGGACCGCTCTTCCGCCCCCTCGCGCGCCTCGTTCGGGTCTCGACCCAGACGATGGAGCTCGCTTTCTCCGGGGGTCTTCGCCCCCCCCTCGAGAACGCAGGCAGGCGGTCGCTTGAACCCCCAAGCAACCTCCGATAGGATCCCGGCCCCCGCGCTGGCTCCGGCCGTTCGTTGCGCGTGTCCCAAAGGAGACCTGCGCCGATGGCCGCTTCTCGCCTCCCACTCCTGCTGCTCGCTTCGCTCCTCGCCTCCCACGCGTCGGCAGCGCCGTCCAAGCCCCTTGTGGACTACCCCATCTCGCGTCCCCGCGTGATCCCGGTCGAGGAGGTCCGGCGCTCGCTGGAGAAGCTCCCGCCCGTCTACTCGCCCGTGCAGACCGAGGCGGATCCGGACGTGGAGATCTTCGGCGAGATCGTCGCCGTGCAGTCCGCCGTGTGCACCGGCGCCGCCTGCCCGCTCGCCTATTCCGGCGACTACCAGGGCGTGTCGTTCTACGAGCTCAACAACCAGGGCTCGAACCTGCTGCGCAAGCTCGGGAACGCGATCGGGAAGGACTTCGAGATCCCGATCTTCTTCAACGACTTCTACACCTCGGACTTCGGCGGCGCGTACTACCAGCCCATCGCGAACGAGATCCGCGGCACCGGCATGCAGCTGCACGACTTCCGGTCGGCCCTGATCGGCTCGGGCTCCAAGCTGCAGGGCCTGGTCTCCATGAACCTCTGGTGGAGCTGCGCGTACGGCTACTGGTTCCAGGACGGCTGCAGGGACAAGCCGCCCTTCGCGACGACCTTCCGCTCGATCCACGGCATCCTCGGCCAGGAGGTCGGCCACCGCTGGGGCGCCTTCCTCTCCTTCCGTGATCCCGTCACCCAGAAAGCCAACAAGGCGATGCTGGGCCGGGACGCCGCCCACTGGAGCTACTGGCTGGACAGCGGCGGCTCGCCGATGGAGGGCAACCGCTGGATCGATCAGAAGAACGGCAAGTTCCGGCTCGAGCACGTGCCCTTCACCCGCTACTCCGACTTCGACCTCTACGCGATGGGTATCATGGAGGCCGACGAGGTCCAGCCGAGCTTCCTGATCCACGCCGCGGGCTGCCCGGGCTCCAACTACTGCGACGCGGCCGCGGCGCCCGAGAGCAGCGTGAAGCTCGTCGACGGCGCGCGGGTCGACGTCACCATCGGCGACGTCCTCAATCTATACGGCAATCGCTCGCCCTCGTTCGCCAACGCGGCCAGGACCACGCGCACGCTCTTCGTCTTCAACCAGCTCAAGGACGGCGGCCTAGGCTCCGACAAGGACGCGGCCGTCATGAAGATCGACGCGCTCCGCCGCTACTGGAACGAGTACTTCTACGAGGCCACGTTCACGCGCATGCGCGCGATCACCACCGTGTCCGGCCGCGACGACTATCCCCGCTGGGAGTTCACCCTCGACGCCGAGGGCTGGACCGGACTGGGCGTGAGCAACGAGCCCGTCGTCGTCGCCGGCCTGCTCGCCCTCGAGGGCTCCCGGGCCGCCGAGGCGGGGGCGCTCTCCGCCGAGTCTCCGGTGGGCATCGAGCACGACAACGTGAAGATCGCGGCGGACGAGTACAAGAGCGCCTTCGTCACGCTCTCCGTCCCCGAGTCTGCCAAGGGCGCCACGCTCTACCTCCTCGTCGGCGGAATCGACGCGGACTTCGCCGAGACCTCGTTCGAGCTCAACCCCATCGCCGACGGCAAGCTCCACACCTACGTCTTCGCCCTGGAATCCAACGAGGCCTGGGCCGGCACCATCGGCAAGCTCCGCCTCGAGCTCGCAGGCGCGCCCGCGGGCACCACCCTCCTCGTCGACCGCCTCGTCTTCTCCGGCCAGACGCCGCCGGATCGCGACGGCGACGGGATCCCCGACGCCGACGACAACTGCCCCGACGTCTACAACCCGGACCAGAAGGACTCCACCGGCACCGGCATCGGCGATGCGTGCAACCCCAACCTCCCCACCGACGGCACCGGTGGCTCTGGCGGCTCCGATGGCGCTGGCGGCTCCGGTGGCTCCGCTGGCTCCGGCGGCGGCGACGCGGGCAGCACCAAGCACAAGAAGTCCGGTGGCTGCACCACCGCCGCGGGTGTGCCGTCCGCCATCGGCCTCGTCCTCGCCGGCCTCGCGCTGCACCGCCGGCGGCGGAGCTGATCCTCGCCAAGCGCGTGATTTTCACGCGATCTCGCGCTTGACTTGGATCCTCGCTCCCTCTATTCCTGCGTACGCGCTGCAGCTTGCGCGGGAATAGCTCAGTTGGTAGAGCATCAGCTTCCCAAGCTGAGGGTCGCGGGTTCGAATCCCGTTTCCCGCTCCAAATAAAGGCCCGGATTCGCTTTCAAGGCGATCCGGGCCTTTCTCTTTTCGCGGCGAGGAGTCCGAGTCGGCGAGCTTCAACAGGAGGCTCAGTGACAGGTGCCTAAACGTTGAGTTAGTCTCTGACCTCCGTAATGTTTGGGCAAAGCTGGCGACCTGGGGGATCAGCCGTGACCGACCGAATTGAGCTTTCAACGACCGGCCTCCTGGGGGCGGCGCTCTTGCTGCTCTTCACCTTCGCCTGCACGGCCTCGGGCGAATCGCCCGCTGCCGGAGGTACGGGTGGCGCGGGTGGAGCCGCCGATTGCAGGGAAGATGATCCGCATTGGTGCGACGGTCCCTGTGGAGTGGACGATCCGAGCTGCTGGTGCCCCAACGAACAATGCAAACGGGAGGGCTGCTTCGACGGCGTGGCGTGGAACTGCGACGCGTACGGTGATTGCAAAGATCAGCTGCCAGGCGACGACTGCGGGAAACGCGGAGAGACCTGCTGGAACCTCAAGGACGGCTCGTTCGGAATGTTTGCCAGATGTGCGCCGGCCGGGTGCGGCGACGGCATCGTCCAGCAAGGCGAGAGCTGCGACGATGGTGCCGAAAACGGGACCCGGGTTGACGCCTGTACCACGGAGTGTTCGCTCCCGCCCGCGGCAGTGCAAGACCAGCGGCACGTGGCGGAGACGGACGACCTCCAGTCACTTCGGCTGACACGGAAAGAATACGGAGCGTTTCAGACGTTTACGCCGACGAAGTCGGGCCGCCTCGCCTGGATCGTCGCCGACGTTAGGTACGGCGGGTTGTTCGATCTGCAGGACGATTCCCATCGGCTCCTCTCGGTTTCGACGCGAGTCTACCGCGAGGTGGATGGCCGATGGCAGATCGAGCACCATTTCCTGACGCCAGTGTTCATCGAGGCGGGTAGGCAGTACGCGTTTGCGTTGCAGTGCGACGACCTCCCGAGCGAGTGCGACGTGCAGGTCACACGGGGCGATCGCTACGCCGGCGGCGGGGTCGTGTTCCGGCCGTATCCGGGAAAAACGGCGCCGCAACCCGCGCCCCCCGACGCCGACGTGCCGTTCGAGACATGGGTGATCGAGGCCGAGGAGCCCTGACGCGGCGACAGCCCATCCGTCCGCGCCAGCATTCTCCGTTCACACTTTTAGCATGAGGTAGCCACTACATGCGAGCGACCATAGCGCTGTTCCTGGTAGCCTTAACTATCACCTCCTGCTCCTCCCGCCAGCGAGACCCGGGAGAGGATGGGGGAAAGGATGATCCGGGGCAGGTGACCTGCGAGTGGGGCTGGCTTTGCGATGGCGAGTGCGTGTGGCTCGGCCAGGACAACCGTCACTGTGGCCGGTGCGGTAATGCCTGCGACGAGAACGAGTTCTGCGACGACGGAAGCTGCATGCCCGATTGCGCGCCCGGCCAGAAAATGTGCGGGCAGACGTGGATGGAGTGCGCGAACCTCTCCTCCGATCCCTTGAACTGCGGCGAGTGCTGGAACAAATGCGGATCGTTCGAGACCTGCGTCGACGGCACATGCGTCGCCCAATGCGAGTGGGGCACCCTCTGCGACGGCGAGTGCGTGTGGCTCGGCCAGGACGAACGTCACTGTGGCCGGTGCGGAAATGCCTGCGCCGAAAACGAGTTCTGCGACGACGGTAGCTGCATGACCGATTGCGCGCCCGGCTTGGTCATGTGCGGCCAGACGTCGATGGAGTGCAGGGATCTCTCCTCCGATCCCTTGAACTGCGGCGACTGCTGGATGCCCTGCGGCGAAGGCGAATCATGCGTCGACGGCTCGTGCACCTGAAACGAGGGGAGCGAACGCCGCGGCCTAGACTAGAGCTGCGCCGTCGGGAACGGAAGGCTATGCGTGGAACGTCCGTTCGAGATCGAGATTCGGAGGCTCCGGGGCGACGACTCGCTCGCGAACCTGACGGTGCTGTTGAATCGTGCGTACCGATCGCTCGCGGACATGGGGCTCCACTTCGTGGCGGCGACCCAGGACGAGAGGCGGACGCGTGAGAGGGTTCGAAACGGCATGTGCTTCCTCGCCATGGCCGGAGGAGAGCCCGTAGGAACGCTCACCTACTATCCACCCTCTGCGACCTACGGCTCGAGGTGGCTCGATCGCCCCGAGGTCGCATCCGTGAAGCAGTTTGCGGTCGCGCCGGCGCACCAGGGAAAGGGGATCGGGAACCGCCTGCTGGAAACTGCCGAGTCGACGGCCAGGATCTCAGGCGCCACCGAGCTTGCCCTCGACACCGCCCAGCGGGCCACCCACCTCGTCGCCTACTACGGGCGACACGGCTATCGGGTGATCGAGGCGGTGCGGTGGCCCGAGGTCAACTACGACAGCTTCGTCATGAGCAAGAGGCTCGTCGGCGAGACGCGTTCGACGGGCTGACGTCGCATACGAAGCCTTGGAACCTGACGGAGGTTGTATACTCGTCAGCGCTGATCCGAGAGCAACGCGAGCTTCGCCTGCCTCCGGAGCCGCTTGATGGCGGCTTCACGGCGGAGCGCGGCGCCCCGGTCCAGGGCCGGCTCCGACCAGGCGAGAGATACGGGGAGGCGCGACCGCGTGTAGGCCGCACCCTTTCCCGCGGCGTGCCTCGCGACCCTCCTCGCGAGGTCGTTCGTAGCGCCGGTATAGAGCGAGCCGTCCCCGCAGAGGAGCACGTAGACGCACCAGCCCGCGGGCATCGCGGGGAGTGTAGCGGGCGCATGGCGGACGTCTTCGGCCATAGGTGGGGCCATACTAAAGCCGGCACTGCCTCTTCAAGCGTCGGACCGCGGGTCCGTCTCCAGAATCGCGAAGAGCAGCGAGTCGCGCCATTCACCCCGCTGGAAACGGTGGGCGCGCAGGGTGCCCTCGTACTGGAAGCCGGCTTTGGCCAGGACCCGGGCCGAAGCGGCGTTCTCGCAGTGGCAGGTCGCCCAGATGCGGTGCAGGGCGAGCTCGTCGAGGCCGAAGCGAACGAGGGCGCGCGCCACCTGCGTGCCGAAGCCGCGGCGCCAGAAGGCCGGGTGGAGCGCGTAGCCGATGTCTCCCTCGCGGTGGGCCGCGTCGCGGACACGCAGACCGGCGCCCCCGATGAGCTGCCCCGTCGAACGGAGCGTAACGGCAAGCTCGAACGCGCGGCGCGGATCCTCGGCACGGGAGCGGATCACGGCGTCGACAAAGGCCCGCGACTGAACCTCCGTGTTGGGCCCCCACAGCTCGTAGCGGACCACCTCGGCGTCGGCGGCGTAGGCGTGCACTGCCTCCCAGTCCGCCGGAACGAACTCTCGCAGAACGAGGTCGGGCGTCTCGAGTCGCACGCCCCCGTGGGCCGGTTCCCCGTTCGGCGCGACGTGCTCCGCGAGGGCGCGAAGCACGTCCCGGATCGCCGCGCGCGCCTCCGGATCGGAGACGAGCCCCTCGGCGTCGATGCCCGAGCGCGGGAGCGGGACGTGCCGGCACGCGCGTTCCACCAGGTCCGCGCCCACGTACCCCAGCACCTTGCGCAAGGACGCGTGGGCATCCGCGCCCCGCGTGGGGCCACCGGAGACGTTGAGCCAGGCGACAGGCTTGCCGGAGATCTCCACGCCCCGACCGTCCAGTCGAGGAGGTTCTTGAACGCTCCGGGGAGCGCGCCTGCATACTCGGGCGTGCAGAAGAGGAGCGCGTCGGCATCGGCGATGGCGGCACGAAGCTCGCTCACCGCTCCGGGAAGAGGATCCCGATCGGCGTCCGGGTTGAACGGCGGAAGCCGCGCGAGCCCATGGAAGGCGCGGACCGACACGGGTTCGGGCGCGAGCTCGGCGGCCGTCCGGACGACCGCGGTGTTGGTGGAGCCCGACCTTGTGCTCCCACTGATCGCCAGGATTCTCATGCTGCTCCCCAACAGGCCTGTCTCTGTCGCGAGCTTCGCGTCCGGCAGGGAATCGAGCCGCTCGCACCGGGCTTCGTCCCGTATTCTGTGCGAATCGTAGTCGAGCGGACGTGCGAAATCAGTGGCCGTTCCACCTGCTCGCACTGGGCCGGCGATGACCAGGAGCTGGACAATCTCGCGGCCTTGACGCGCAGTTCCTCTCGCTGGCAGTCTCAGCGGCTTCCACTATTCGCCTTGCGTCGACGCTGCCGCCTGGCAGGACGGATCCGGCCTATGACTGAAACGACCGACGTGACCACTTTCGGCACCGAGCCCGCTGACGCCACCGACGCGGTCCACGAGAGAGTCGCTCTTCCCTTTCACTTTACCGGCAACGCGAGCGAGTACTTTCGCATCTGGATCGTGAATGTGGCCCTTTCGATCGTGACGCTGGGCATCTATTCGGCGTGGGCGAAGGTACGCAACAAGCAGTACTTCTATCGCCATACCTGGCTGGACGGCGCGAGCTTCGATTACCTGGCAGACCCGCGAAAGATCCTGAAGGGGCGGATCCTCGTGGCTGCGGCGCTGGGAGTGATGGCGGTGTCGAAGCAGTATTCCGCCGGCCTCTATTTGTTGCTTGCCTTTCTGCTGATGCTCGCTACGCCCTGGGTCCTCGTCAAGGCGTTTCGTTTCAGCATGCGCAACTCCGCTTGGCGGAACGTGCGCTTCTCGTTCCGAGGAACGACAAGCCAGGCTGCCGGCGAATACCTGCCGGGCATGGCGATTACAATGGTCACACTCGGCATCGGAGCGCCGTGGCTCCAGTGGAGGATTACGCGCTTCGTGGTCGAATCCTCCACGTTCGGAAAGCTGCCCATGCGCTTTCGTACTCGGGCAATGGACTTCGCTCGAGCGTACTGGGGCGGTGCAGCTCTGTTGGGGCTCATGATCGGGATCCTGGTGGGCAGCACGGTGGGGTTCATGGCGTCGCTCGACGATGCCTCGAGAAAGTGGGCGCTCAACCTGATTGCTCTCCCCGCGGCCGCTTCGTATTTCGTCGCGATCGTCTTCATCAAGACTCGTCTCGCAAACCTGGTGTGGGGTGGCATCGAGATCGGAGAGCATCGGCTGGCGTCGGCGCAGAAGTTCAGGCAGGTCCTTTGGCTGCAATTCACCAACATCCTGGCCATCGTCTGCACCCTGGGCCTCGCCGTGCCCTGGGCGAGAGTGCGAAACCATCGCTACCGCCTCGAGAAGCTCACGTTCCACGCTGCAGGACCTCTCATCGTTGCGGCCGCTGCCGCGCAGGAGGGGGACGGCGCAGTCGGCGACGCACTCCATGACTTGGGCGACTTCGATATCGGCTTCGGCTGATGCGCATCTTCGAGGCGGTCTACTACGACGGCGAGACGTCCGAGCCGCACGTCGTGCAAGTGCACGTGGAGGACGAGGGAGCCGTTCGCCTGGAGGGCGACGGCCTTGACCTCCGATTCGCGCGCGGCGCGTTTCGGGTCGCGCCGCGGCTCGGAAGCGCGCTGCGATCGATCGCGCTTCCCTACGACCAGAAGCTCGAGACCACGGACAACGATGCGGCGGATGCGCTCGCCCGGCTCGGTGGCGAACGCATCGGCAGCGGCTGGCTGAACCGCATCGAGGGCAGCTGGACCGTCGTCTGTGCGGCGCTGGCCGGGGTGCTCCTCTTCCTTTGGGCAGGCGCCGTCTGGGGCATCCCGTTCGGTGCTCGGCAGGTGGCAGACAGGGTCCCCAACGAGCTCGCCCATCGAGTCGGGCAAGGCACGCTCACGTTCCTGGACAAGACGCTCTTCCACCCATCGGAGTCCGACGCATCGGCGAGAGCTCGTGTGGAGGGCAGTTTCACCCGGATCGCCGCATTCCATCCGGATCTCCCCCTGCACCTCGAGCTGCGCAAGTTGGGGAGCGCCAACGCGTTCGCGCTCCCGGATGGCACGCTGGTCGTCACCGACGAGCTGCTGAACCTGGCGGAGGACGACGACGAGCTGACGGCTGTGCTCGCACACGAGATCGGCCACGTGCGCCAACGGCACGGCCTGCGCATGGCGATCGAGAGCTCCTCGGTCGCCCTCATCCTGGGCGTCTACCTCGGGGACGTGGGTCAGATCTCGAATCTCCTCGCTGCGGTTCCCGCGATTTACTCGCAGGCTGGCTACTCCCGTGCGCATGAGTCCGAGGCGGACGAATTTGCGCTCGCCCTGATGCGCCGCGCTGGCGTCGCGCCGCATCATTTCGCCACCATCCTGCGCAAGCTGGAGGACGCCGCCGGTGCCAAAGGCGCGAGCGCCCACTCGTACCTCTCCTCCCATCCAGCCACGGAGGAGCGCGTCGCGCGATTCGAGCAGCCCTGAGCCAATTGGCGTTCCGGCTACTTCCCGTAGACGCGGAAGTGCCGGAAGGAGGCGTCTCGCTGGCTCGCCGAGATCCCGGCGCCGCCTGCCGCTGCGAAGGAGCCCGAGGTGTCCACGACGTCGACGCGGGCTGAGCCGTTCACCCACGCGACGAGTCGGACGCTCGTCCCACCCTCGGCGGAGAGGGAGATCGTCGTGAGCGTACCGGCGGGACCGGCGCCCGCGTCGAGCTCGGCGAGGATATAGGAACCGCTCGGCGTCACGCGGACGATCCGAAGGCGATCGTTGGAGCGGAGCTGGAGCTCGTAGCGATATCCCGTCCGCACGCGGAGGGCGACGCCGCCCGACTGGCCTGCCGGCACCTGGGCCTCGACGCGGCAGTCGAGGCAGGAGAGAGCGGAGGCGTGGGCGCGCGAGCCGGTCGTGTCGGAGATCGCCTGACCGTCGGCGTGCCAGCGGCCGGAGTCGATCGTCCAGCTCGCGCCGAGGTTCCCCGATACGGTCCGGGTGAAGTCGTCCGCGTAGAGTTTGGTCTGCATGGCGCTCCCGCCGCCAACGCAGGCGTTTCCTCCACCGAGACCACCGGTGCCGCCCGAGCCACCGGTACCGCCCGTGCCACCGGTGCCGCCCGAGCCACCGGTGCCGCCCGAGCCACCGGTGCCCCCCGAGCCGCCAGTGCCGCCCGAGCCACCGGTGCCGCCAGAGCCACCGGTGCCGCCCGAGCCACCGGTGCCGCCCGAGCCACCGGTGCCGCCCGAGCCACCGGTGCCCCCCGAGCCACCGGTGCCCCCCGAGCCACCGGTGCCCCCCGAGCCACCGGTGCCCCCCGAGCCACCGGTGCCGCCCGAGCCACCGGTGCCGCCAGAGCCACCGCCGTCGTTCGGCAGCGCGTATCCGATTCCCACCAGGTACCCGTTATTCGCCGCGTCTGGCGCCTGGCTGAATAGACAGGGAATGGCCCTCCCGCCCACCGGCAGCGACTCGGCCGAGGCGGGATAGCCCTTGAAGCCCGCCGAGCCGTCGACCACCTCGGCCGCGCTCCAGACTCCTCCGCGCAGGCGCCGCTCCACGAACGAGTAGCGGCTGCCGCCCATCTCGGCTCGGTTGTAAAAGAGGTAGAGGTCCGTCCCCACCGTCGTGAGCGCCGGCTGGGTCGCCCAGTCCGATTGGCTCTCGAGCAGCACCGACGCGCCGAAGCGCGAGCCGTCGAACCGCCGGTAGAAGAGCCGCTCGTCCTCGCTCTTGTAGACCACGTGGAGCCCGCCGCTCCCGTCGGGCGCCACGTTGAGCGCCGCGCCGTGGTAGATCCCCTCCGAGATCACCTCCTGCGACGCCTGCCAGCTCGCGAGCGGCGCCGAGTCGTCGCGCATGCGCATCCTGGCGGGGGTCCCCCAATCGTGTGCGTCGTAGAGGAAGAGGAGCTTGCCGCCGGCGGCGACGAGCCTCCCACCGCCCCGGGCCGCGACCTGATCGAGCGCAGGCTGGCTCCTGAAGCTCTTGCCGCCGTCGCTGCTCACCGAGATCTCGGCGGAGGAGGTCCCGTCGGGAAGGAGGTTGAAGGCCTGGACCCAGAGCCGGTCCGCCGAGTCGCGCGCGAGCAGGGCTCGGTAGTAGCCGCCCTGATCGCCTGCGGATTGGAAGACGCGGACCGCCGGATCGGGGTACCAGTCGCCCTTCGACTGGCGCCACCACTGGAACCAGACGTCGTGCCGCCGAGAGCCGGAGAGTGTGGGTCCCTCGTACGACCAGACGAGGGCGATGTCGCCGTCCACCACGATCAGGTCGGCCCGATCGGTGTGGGAGAAATCGTTCTGGATCGGCTTGTAGTAGCGCCAGCTCGTCCCGCCGTCATCGCTGCGGAAGAAGACGAGCCCCCTGCCCTCCAGGCCCTCCTGCTGCACCGCCGCCAGCCAGGTCCCCGCCGGATCAATCCGAACGAGGTGCCGCTGCGAGGGGAGCGTGAGGGAGTTCCCGGGGGCCGGCGCGATGTTCGAGGGTCCCCAGAGAAGCGCGCCGACGACTGCCCAGATCGCCACACTCATGGTGTGCAATCTGGAGATACCCCGGTCCGCTGGAAGGCAGGCGCTCCATCAGGGAGACCGGATCAGCCCCGCAGCCGACGATCGGCTTTGAGGACAGGCTCAGGGTGGAAACGGGTGGAGTTCCCGAAGGGCGATGGCCCAAATGCCCTCCATGCCATGGCCCGCGAGCCACGGCGATGAAATGAGCAGCGCTCCCGAGACCATTGCCAGCCCGACCGCGAAGCGGTCTCCCCAGGTCCATCCGCCACTCGGCCGCGGATCGTCAAAATGAGGTGACGTTTCGTCGGGAACGTCCCGCTCGCCCCTTCGGATCCCAGCCGCGGCCACGATGAAGCCTGCGATTCGGACAAGGTCGTCGAGCATGAGGAGTACCGTTCGAATCGATCGGCGTAGGAATTCGAATCGCGCACTAGCCCGCGCGACCGTACTTCCGGCCCGAGCCGCAACCCGAAGGCCCAAAATCCCGACGACGACATCCATGTAGATCGCAAGGGTGAGCGAAAGCAGCAGCAAGGCACCGTCGAGCTTGATTTCCCAAAGTGCCGTGCGAATGGGATTGCGAGCTTGGAGTCGCCTCTGACGAAGTAGTTCGAGCGCGAAGTGGACTCCCACGAGCACCAAGAGCCAGAAGAGGCTCACGAAGACGCTGATCCCTACCGAGAGAGCGATGTACGGCACCACGAACGACCGTCGATCATCGTGCTCGACGATCCAACCAGATGCCCACGCCCTGTCCGATCTGGTCGACATTTCAGATGGTTCAGGCAGTCACGGTCGCGAACTCGGCTTCCGATTCCGATTTGGTTCGCATGATCCCTAGGCTTCGAAGCACCAGGCCGGACACCGCCCATACCTGCGCCACATTCTCGACGTAGACCCTCGAGACTCCAAAGACGTCCGGCGCCCCTTCTACCTCGAAGCCCGGGCAAAGCGCCTTCGCCTCGTCTACCGGAACCCAGGTGACGATGCTCTTTCTCTTTCCGTTCCCAAAGAATCGAACGAACCACTTCGTGGGCTTCTGGAACGAAACATTGAAGTAATTCACCGTGTCTCGATACACGATATCACTCGCGGCAAATCCGCCGCGTTGACACACGCTCCGCACCAGGTCGAAGAACTCGAGTTCCTCCGAGGTCGTCTCGATCGTGCGTTTCGTACGCTCGGGCGAATGCTCCTGAGCGGCTACCGAGGGTGCCCCGCCCACGAACACGTTCGAGGGAGCGCCCACATCTCCCTCGGAACCTTCGCCGAAGCTCTGAATCCTTTCCTTCAGCTTGTTCAGGAATTCGTCGCTCATCAGTCGAACGAGAGCAGGCTCAATGGCTTCACGCGCAACCTCGGCGAGGCGAACCATGACAGAGGTGGTACGCTTTCCCTTGTAGACATCCTTGGTCAGCCAGCTAAGGAAGGCTTCGTCATCCGCTGGGCTCTTCAGCGCCCGGGATAGCCGGTCGATCATCTCTTGGCGATAGCGGCTGTTCTCCGCGTCCGTTACGAGCGTCTCGGCGTTGAAGGCGTCCCGACTGAACTTCGTCAGAAACTTCGCAATCTTTCCCCAGTCGGCTTCTGGGTCGTCGAGCGAGAATGAGAAGAATGGATCACGGTCCATTTGGTTCGGATTCTCGAGATCTCCGTATAAGAGGTACGAGCATCCGTCGGTGATGATCCCGAAATGCAGTTCGGACATCTGCGCAATGTACCGTGCGAGCTGCTGGGACTTCGCCTTGAGGTCCGTCCCCAAGGGCTTCGTCTCGATGACGAGCAGCGGCTTCGTGCCCGTCTTGTCGAAGATAGCGAAATCCATTCGATCGGCGAGCTTCTTCCCGTCGCCCTGCGTGAACTCCGCCGAGTATTCGGGGCGGACCTCCCGAGGCGTGGCAGGGTCGTAGCCCAGCATTTTGATCAAGGGCAGCACCAGTGCGACCTTGACCGTCTCCTCGTTCTGAATGAACTCGCGATTCTCGCGAAATCGAGCCACGAGCTCCAGCATCTGGCTGGCATCCATCGCTCCCCCCCGTATCGATGAAGGCCGAATCATTTCACGAACCGGGCGGCGAGGCAAATCTTGCCAGGTCGACCCCTACGCCATCAGTGGAATCCCCCTGCACCGGGGACGTAGCCGCCTGACTCGACTTCGTCGATGCAGTCCTCCGAGTAGTTCAACGTGGAGAGGGGCGAGCTCCGGAGGTCGCAGAAGAAAGAGGTCGGTCGTGCGGAGGCGACGATCTGGACCGGGGTTGGCGTCGTCGCGGCAGGCCCGACCTAGCGCGGGCCCGAGCGGTTCAGCCTTTGTGGCGGAGCTTTCCCTTCTCGTCCACACGGACCAGGTCGCCGGTGTAGGCGTCGATCTCGAGATGGAGCTTGCCCTTCGCGCGGCGGCCGCGAGCGTCGAACTTCACCATCCAGATCGAGTCGCGCTTCGCGAGATTGGCTTCCTTCAGGTGGCACTCGTACCCGCGGTCGTAACAGTAGGAATGGCCGACCCCGATGGCCTGGTCGCGGGTGAGGGGCCTCGGGGGAGGAGGAGGCCCGTAAACGACCGTGCCGGGAGCGTGAGGCACGGCGAACAAGGTGCATCCGGCCTGAAGGAACATCGATCCAAGGACGAGCATCGAAGCGATTCGGCGGTTCATGCGAACCGACCTACTACGTCCACTGTCGATTTTCACGATAATCTTCGAATTTTATATCTGCCGCTTGACGAGAGCGCTCTCGGCACGGGCCTCCGGGCGATTGAGAGAGGGACGTGCAGATGGGGTAGATGTCCAAGCAAGGAACGGGAGGAGACCATGGGCGCGGGGAGTGACCTCCTGACCCCAGAAGAGATCTGGCGCAGGTACGACGAGATGGAGGTGCGGCTCTCCGCTCCGCTGAGCGAGAGGATGCTCGAGCTCGCCAGGGTAGGCCCGGGCCAGCGAGTGCTCGACCTCGCGACGGGACGCGGCGAGCCGGCCATCCCTGCGGCGCACAGGGTGGGGCCTGGCGGGTCGGTGCTCGGCATCGATGTGTCGGCGAGCATGCTCGCCATGGCGAGGGAGCGAGCTGCGCGCGAGGGCGCGTCGAACCTCGAGCTCCGAGTGGGGGAAGCCTCGTCGCTCGAAGGGGTCCAGCAGGGCTCCATCGATTCGACGCTCGTGCGATGGGGGCTGATGTACATGGACTCGCCCGTGGACGCTCTCGACTGTGCGCGCCGCGCGATGGTTCCGGGCGGCTTGCTCGTCGCGGCCGTGTGGGCGGAGCCGGATCGGACTCCGTTCTACTCGCTTCCGCGAAGCATTTTCGAAAGATACAGGCGGTTGCCGCCAATCGACTTCGAAGCTCCGGGCACGTTCCGCTTCGCCCAACCCCTACGGCTGCACCGAGACCTCGAGCGTGCAGGGCTCAGGCTCGAGCATGAGGAGGAGATCGAGGTTCCTGTGATGGAAGCGGAAACACCGTGGGCGCTCATCGCGTGGATGCGCGCCTTTGGATGGGCGCGGTTCGTGAACGACCTTCCGGAGTACGCCCGGAAGTCCTGGGAGGCGGGCGTTGTCGAGGCGGCGGCGACTTATTCGAAGGCAGGCCTGATTCGACTGGGTGGTGTGACCCGCATAATCGTCGCATCGCGCCCGGCGAACGAATAATCGTCCTGGACGGCCCCCGCTCGTTCCACGCCGAGCCCGAAGCGCGCGGTGGTGGCCGCGCGCCAGTCGAACTCAGCGAGGCTTACCGTCCCCTGCCCCGTCTCCGCATCAGCAGGAGGACGCCGCCGACCGCACCGAGGGCCGCTGGCGTGCCGACGCCGCCGGCCGCTGCGCAAGAGATTCCCGTCGCGTGCCCCGAGGCCCCGAGCTTTGCGGTCCCCTGTGCGACGCGAGCGATGCGCGAGGACGTGCCCAGGGTATCGGCCTTGGCGGAATCGAGGACCGCACCGGCCATCAACACAGTGAATCCAGCAACAACCAGCGTTCCCAGTCGCATGATCTTCCCCTCGAAATTGAAACCAACTCGTCGTGGACCTACAGCGCAACTCGATTGCCTGCGATCAGGCGAGCCAGGTGGCCTCCAGGCCCAGGCTCCAAGCGGTCGCCGCCTAGCAGGTTGCTGAAGAACTCTGTTTTTGGGCGCGAGTCGCTGCCTGGGCCCGTGGTGGTGCCTGGGTAACGAGAGGTCGAGCGCATGGATTTCGCCGTCCCGCACGCTCGTAAATCGGTCCGAGCCTCGCGCCGTACGAATGCGATGCCTCCACGGCGGCGCTCATTGGCGCGCAGCACGGATCGGCGCTCACGCCGCGCTCCCGAGCAGCCGCGAGAGACGCAGCAGGTTGTACGCTGCGCCTGTGAAGTAGGCGCAGAGCTGGGTTCGTTCGACGCCTCGGTAGCGGGTCTTCCTCAGCCCACCTACGGTCTTCATCCAGCCGAAGATCTCCTCGACCTTCTTCCTGCATCTCTGACTGTGGCGGTACCCAATCTGGCGCGCTTGCCGCGCGTCGACGTTCGAGTGCTTTCGCTTTCGGGCGACGTGCGGAACGACACCTTCGACAAAGACGTCGTGCACGAAGTCGGCGGTGTCGTAGCCCTTGTCGGCGCCCAGCGTAGCTGGCGAGAAGCCTTTTCTCTTCTGACGCTGCAGCATGCGCAGCGCCTCGCGGCGTTCGGCAGTTCCGTCAGCGTGCGAGATCGAGATGTCGATGCAGAGGCCGTTCCGGTTCTCCATCAGCACGTGGCCCGACAGCGCCAGCTTCGCCTCCTTGCCTGCGCCCTTCCGGGCAAGCCGCGCATCCGGGTCGGTAGACGATTCGTGCGTGGCGTTGGCGCGCTTCTCGCCGTGGAAATCGATGGTTGGGTTCCCCGGATCGTCTGGCGGCTCGTTATCCTTCGCGCCCTTCTTCTTGAAGCTCTTCATCGACGCCCACGCCTCGATCAGCGTGCCGTCGACCGTGAAGTGCTCGGCCGAGATCAGCTTCGCCTCCTTAGCCTGGCGGACCACGCCCTCAAAGAAGAGGCGCGCGACATCCGCCCTGATCAGCCGCTCCTTGTTCTTCGAGAAGGTCGAGGCATCGAAGCTTTCCTCGGTCATGCCCATGTCCAGGAAGAAGCGGAACATCAGGTCGTAGTCGAGGCGCTCGCAGAACTGCCGCTCGCTCCGGATGCTGAAGAGCGCGATGAGGAGGCAGGCCTTCAGGATGATCTCGGGCGGGATCGAGGGGCGGCCGGTGCCGCTGTACATCGACTCGAAGACGGGCGAGAGGCGCTGGAGCTCACGGTCGGCGAGCAGCTTGATCCGGCGGATCGGGTGGTCCCTGGGCACCCGCTGTTCCGGTCCGATCAGGGTGAGCATCGACGCCTGCCGCTCGAGTTTGCCGCGCATCGCTTCCTCCGCAAGAGCGCGCGATTCTACGGTAGCGATCCTATCGGGTCGATCCCTGCGGTGCGGGGGACCGCAGGGTTTTTCAGCAACCTGCTAGAGCAGTGGGCCTTCCGTTCGCCCAACGCGAGCACTTGGACGAGGCTGCCGGCGCGGCATTCATTCCGCTCCCCGACGCCGGATAGCGGCGTTGCGAACCGCCCCCACACCCCACATCGCTTGGCTCTTTCGGCTTTTTCGCTATCCTGCCGCGCCGCACTCCCTGGGGGGATTGGACCGATTCATGCCGATTCCCGACTGGACCAAACGTTCGCTCTCCTTCTAGGTCGCCGCCGGCATGGCGCTGGCGGTCCTGCCCCTTGTGGCCTCGGCGCGGGGCCGGAACCGCGTCATCGCCGCCTGATCCATCCCCGTACTGTTGCGCAACTGTGCGGAGCGCGACTACGTTCGATTGTTTCGCTCGCGCGGCCGATGGCTCGCGTTTTCGAGGGTTCCCCGATGCAGATCACCATCCGCCCCTTTCATGCCGCCGATACCGAGGCGTTGGTGGAGATCTGGCGCCGCGCCGTGCTGGAGACGCACGACTTCCTCGCGAAGGCGGATTTCGACGACATCCACGAGAAGCTTGGTAGCGTGTACCTGCCGGCTGTGAACGTGCATGTCGCCTGTGCAGACGGACGGCCTGTCGGGTTCATCGGCATGGGCGGTCGACACGTCGAGATGCTGTTCGTGGATCCGGCGGTCATGGGTTCCGGGATTGGTCGAAGGCTCCTGAATCACGTGGCCGGCGACCGTCCGCTGACGGTGGACGTAAACGAGCAGAACCCCAAGGCGGTTGGCTTCTACCTCCGCTACGGCATCCTGCAGACGGGGCGCAGCGAGACGGACGGCCAGGGTCGGCCCTATCCTCTGCTGCACCTGGCCATGCCGGCTTGAGCACTCGATTCCGCGGGCGAAGGAGAGGGTTTCCCATGAAGACCGCCGTCGTCCTGGTTATCGCGTCCGCCGCACTCGCCACGTCCTGCCGAGCGCCCGCGCCGTCGGCTCTCCCGCCCCCGAGGCCGCGTGTCCATCGGACGGGACGGCCCAGGCCTTCCGCGCCTTGCACCAGGCCATCACGCTGCTGGAGGCGGGAGGGGATCCGGAGACCATCGAGTGGCTCCTGTCGGATTCGGAGCGGGCAGATCTCCCTGAATCTTGCCGTGATGATCGTGGTCGCCTGGTGAGCGGAGCCCGGGCCGCGCTGGGCCTCTACTGCGCGGCCGATCCGGCCTATGTCCCGGCGGCTGAGGAGGTGCGCGCGGAGCTTCACGCCGCGCGGTGCTTCGCCGATCAGGTGCGCGATCCCTCCCACCAGGACCTACCCCGCGCGTCGTCCGAGCGCCTTCGGACCGACCCGAAACCGTGACTCAACGAACAGTTGAATCGGCTTCCGGCCTCACGTAAGACGCGGCCCGCGTTTACTCGCGGACACGTGCCGATTCATCGTCGTGTCACCGCGCGAGAGCGGGGAGTCGCCGATGTCGAGACGCACGAAAGCGTGGGTAGGGAGCTTGGGACTGGGCCTGGTGTTCTTGGGCCTCGGATGCGACGGGGGCCACTCGCACCACTCGCCCGACCCGGTGGCGAAGGCCTGCGCCGAACCCCAGCGCGGCAATCGCTTCGCGGTCTGCGGCCAGCTGACGACCTCCGTCGGCGCGGCGCAGGGAACCGCGTGGGTGATCGACGGGAGCGCCGATTCCCGAAACACCCAGGCGGCGGGCGCGCGCTTCCAGGTCGAAGGAGGGACGTTCCATGCGGGCCGCTAGCTCCTGGATCTCTCCGCTGCTCGGTGCAGCTCTCCTGCTCGCCAGCCTCGGGACTGCCTCCCGCGCCTCGGCCGCCGTCACCGGCAGCGTCGTCTATCGGGGCATGCTCCTCGACCGCGACGCCCCCGCCGGCAGCGGCACCTACGATCTCCGCTTCGAGCTCTTCGGGGCCGCCGAGGGCGGCAAGGCCCTGGCCTCCCTGGACGCGGTGGTGACCGTCGAGGACGGCGCGTTCTCCACCGAGGTGGGCCCGCTCTTCGAGCAGGTGACCAGCGAGGTCTACCTCGCGATCTCCGTCCGAAGCCCCAATGGCGGCGCCTACGACGTGCTCGAGCGGATCCGCGTCTCCGCGGTGCCCTTCGCGCTGCGGGCTGGACACGCCGACACGGCGGACACCGCCGCTTCGGTCGACTGGTCGGGCGTCCGCAACGTGCCCGAGCTGCTGCAGGGTCCCGCCGGCGAGAGGGGCCCCCAGGGCCCCGCCGGTCCTGCTGGCCGCGACGGCGCCGACGGCGCGGATGGCGCGGATGGCGCGGACGGCGCAGACGGAGCCTCGGTCGTCGCCGAGGTCCAGGCGCCCGGCACCGCCTGCCCGGCTGGCGGCGTGCGAATCCTTTCGGGGAACGAGTCCCTCCTCGTCTGCAACGGCGTCGCGGGCCGCGATGGCGCGACGTCCGTAACGGGCGCCTCCGAGGCACCCGGCGAGAACTGCCCCGACGGAGGCGTGAGGATCGACTGGCCCACCGGCACGGAGTTCGTGTGCAACGGCGCCAACGGCGGAGACGGCCGCAACGGGATCGACGGCGCGAACGGCAGAGACGGCCGCGACGGGATGGACGGCGCAAACGGCAGAGACGGCCGCGACGGGATCGATGGCGCCAACGGCAGAGACGGCCGCGACGGGAGCGATGGCGCCAACGGCAGAGACGGCCGCGACGGGATCGACGGCGCCAACGGGATCGACGGAGCCGACGGCGTGTCCGTGACCGCCACCGCTGAGACTCCCGGCGCGAACTGCACCTACGGCGGCGTGAAACTCGTCTCCGCGAGCGGCACGGAGTACGTCTGCCACGGACGAAACGGCGTCGACGGAACGAACGGCGTCTCGGTCGCTGGGGTCGTGGAACCGCCGGGAGTGAACTGCTCGAACGGCGGCGTCAAATACACGTCCGCGAGCGGCTCGCACTACGTCTGCAACGGCGCCGTCGGCGCATCGGTGTGGGGCGACGGATCGGCAGGCGCCCTGACCATCAACGTCTCGACGGATTGGACGACCGCGGGCGCGAACGCCAACCTCCAGTTCAGCACGGTCTACGTGGCCCCGGATGTGACGTGGACGATCCCGGCCGGCCTCGTGATCCGGACGACGGGCCCCTTCACCATGGGTATCGGCGCCTCGATCGTCGTGGCGCCGGGAGCGGCGAGCCGCGCAGAGGTGCCCGGCGCCGGCGCAGCGCTCGGGACCGCGGACGCCCGCAACGGCGGCAAGGGCCTGTCCAGCCCGCAGGCGGCAGCGGCGCTCCGTCCCCCTGCCGTCTTCGGCGGAGCGGGTTCGGGGGCCTCGGCGGCGCTCGGCGGCGGAGGCGGCGGTTCCCTCGTGATCCGGGCGGGCGGCGGCTGTTCGTTCGGAGCCGGAGCCCGGATCTCGGCCGACGGCGGAGCCGGCTCGAACAACACGGCATTGAATGGCGGCGGAGGCAGCGGCGGAGGCGGCGGTGGTGCCGTGATCCTGGCGTGGAAGGGATCCGGCAACTTCAACCTGGTGCAGATCTCGGCCCGCGGCGGAAACGGCGGGAGCGGCAACGCCAACGTCACGGGCTACTGCGGCGGCGGTGGAGGCGGCGGCGGAATCGTCCACCTCCTGGGTCCCGACGCGGCCAGCGCCCAGATCGCGGTCAACGTGACGGGCGGTGTAGCCGGCACGTCGAGCGGCACGATCTCCACCTGGAACGGCAGCGGCTTCGGCGGCGGCGCGGCGGGAGGCGATGGCGGGAACCCCTGCCAGGGCACCGGCACCGGAACTCCTGCGCCGACCGCGGGAACGGGTGGGCTCTCGCTCAAGACCGCCACCCCGGATCCGGGCGCGCTCTTTCTCTAGCGGAGGCGCTGACGTGCAGCGACGATCCTTCATCGGGCTGGCCCTTGCCGGCGGCGCGGCCGCCCTCCTTCCCCGTGCGATCGGCACCTGGCGGGAGGCCGGCGCCGTCGACCTGGTCGCGGGCCCGGACCACCTCAGCTTCGACGCGCGGGGCAACGCCTATCGCATCGATCCCGTTCGCAACCAGCTCTCGCGGCTCGACGGCGCCAACGATTGGGTCCGCGGAGGTACCGGCATCCGAGAAGGAGAGCTCAACGGTCCCACCGCCCTCGCCTTCGACGCACGCCAGCGGATCCACGTCGCCGACGCGGGCAACGGGCGGATCCAGGTCTTCGAGAAGGACGGCAGCGTCTCCCACGTCATCGGGCGGCCCGGCACCGGAGAGGGCGAGCTCGCTCTTCCCCGGGGTCTCGCCTTCGATGACGCCGGGCGTCTCTACGTCTGCGACACCCTGAACCATCGGATCCAGATCTTCGACGGGACCCGACCCGCCGGCACCATCGGCGCGTTCGGTTTGGGCCCCAGCGAACTCAATGGCCCGCGTTCGCTGGCGTTCGCACCGGACGGACTGCTGCACGTGGTCGACGCGGGCAACCGCCGGATCCAGGTCTTCGACACGGAAGGCCGCTGGATCGACGGCTACGACGGCGGGGAGGCTCGTCTCGCGATGCCGGGCTCGATCGCCTTCGGGCCGAACGGCCGCGCCTACGTGGGCGACGCAGCCCAGGGGACCGTGGCCGTCTTCTCCCGCGGAAGGCCAGTGGACCGCTTCGTCCCCACAGACGAGGCCGGACACGCCGTGTCACCGCTCCACCTCGCCTTCGATTCGCAGGGGCGGCTCCGGGTCGCGGGTCCAGCCGCCCCCAGCCTGTCCTGACCACCGGAGCCTCCATGGCCGAGCCTTTCCTCTCCGAGATCCGGATCACCTCCTTCGGCTTCGCTCCTCGAGGCTGGGCGATGTGCGACGGCCAGATCCTCCCCATCAACCAGAACCAGGGCCTGTTCAGCCTGCTCGGCACGACGTTCGGTGGCGACGGGCGGACGACTTTCGGTCTCCCGGACCTGCGAGGCCGGGTCCCGATTCACGCCGGCAACGGCCACGTGCTGGGTGAGCGCGGCGGTTCCACTGCGGTGACGATCCAGCCTGCGCAGATGCCCGTCCACAGCCATTCGGTGGCGGCCGCGAGCCGTCGGGGCACCGAGCCGGACCCCTCCGGAACCGTGCTCGCAGCGGCAGGCGGCGAGCAGTACGGACCTCCCTCGAACCTCGCGGCCCTCCACCTCGACTCCGTCGGGGACTTCGCGGGCGGGGGGCAAGCACACCTCAACCTGCAGCCCTACCAGGTCCTCTCGTTCATGATTGCCCTGCAGGGCATCTTCCCGTCTCCATCCTAGAGGCATCATGGCGATTCCATACGTAGGCGAGATCCGGATGTTCGCCGGGAACTTCGCGCCGGCTGGCTGGGAGTTCTGCAACGGCCAGGTCGTCCCCATCGACTTGTACGAAACGCTCTACAATCTGATTGGCACGACCTACGGCGGGGATGGGCAGGAGACGTTCGGCCTTCCCAACCTCTGCGGCCGACTGCCGGTCCACGCGGGCAACGGCTTCGTCCTGGGTGGCCAGGGCGGGAGCGAGATGGTCACGCTGGCGACCAGCCAGGTTCCGACCCATCGGCACCGGCTGATGGCGTCCCGGTCAGCGGGCGTGACCTCCGCTCCGACGGGCCAGGTGCTGGCGGCGGACGGCGCGCTGGTCTACGCCGAAGGCCGCGAACCCGTTCCCCTCGGCACAGGGTCCACTGGAGTCGCGGGAGGCAGCCAGCCGCACTCGAACCTCATGCCCTACACCTGCGTGAGCTTCATCATCTCGGCGTACGGAATCTTTCCGTCCCCGTTTTAAGCACGGAGAGGTCCGGGCTCCGAGGTCGCTGCAATGGCTGACCCATTCGTCGCAGAGATTCGCATCTTCCCTTTCAATTTCGCTCCGAGGTGGTGGGCCCTCTGTGACGGTCAGATCCTTCCGCTCGCCCAGAACACGGCCCTCTTCACCCTCCTCGGGACCAATTACGGCGGGAACGGCCTGACGAACTTCGCGCTCCCCGACCTGCAGGGTGCCGCACCGATGGGCTGGGGCCAGGGGCAAGGGCTCTCCTACCGCGACATTGGGGAATCGGGTGGGAGTGAGACCGTCGCGCTTGCCGCGTCACAGATTCCGGCGCATTCGCACTCGCTGACTGCCTCCTCCGCCGCCGGGGACGCGCGGAACCCCTCGACCGAGGCCAGCCTGGGCGCGGCGCCGCAGATGTACGCCGCCAATGCGCAAGGGGACACCGAGCTCTCCCCTGCGGCTCTCGACGGCGGCGGTTCCGGTGCGCCGCACGAGAACATGCAGCCCTACATGACCTTCCACTTCTGCATCGCCCTCGTCGGCGTTTATCCGCCGAGAGGGTAGGGATGCAGCTCCCGCCGTTTTCACTCCGGCCGGTCGGCCCCGGAGATGAGCCCTTCCTCCTCGCGGTCTATGCGAGCACGAGGGAGGAGGAGCTGCGACCTGTCCCGTGGTCCGACGCCGAGAAGGAAGCGTTCGTCCGCTTCCAGTTCGAGGCGCAGCACAAGCAGTACCGGGAGCATTGCGCGGACGCGCGCTTCGACGTCATCTGTGTCGGCGATCGGCCGGTGGGCCGCCTCTACGTGCACCGGAGCGCGGAGGAGATCCGGATCATCGACATCGCGCTGTTGACCGCGGAGCGTGGCCGGGGCATCGGAAGCGCGCTGCTGGAGCGGTTCCTCGCCGAGTCCCGCGAGACGGGTGTTCCCGTGCGCATCCACGTCGAGAAGCACAACCCGGCCATGAGGCTCTACACGCGTCTCGGTTTCGTCCCGATCGCCGATCGCGGTGTGTATCTCTTTCTCGAGTGGAAGGCGCGAAACGATGCTTGAGGGTCTCACTGCCGCCCAGTTCTCCTCCCGGATCGGCGAGAGCTTCGTGCTCCGTCTCGACGGAGGCGAGCCGCCCGAACTCGAGCTCGTCCTGAGCGAGGTCGCGGAAGGGCCCGTCGATCCGCGGCCCCCAGAGGCGCGGCGAGCGCCATTCTCGCTCCTCTTCCGCGGACCGGCGTCCCCTGCCCTCCCTCAGCGCATCTACAAGCTGCGGCACCGCGAGCTGGGCGAGCTCGAGATCTTCCTCGTCCCCATCCGGCGCGACGCGCAGGGCCTCGTCTACGAAGCGATCTTCGGATAGGGGTGCGCCATGTCGCGCTCTCCCGATTCCGACCACGACTTTCGACGCATGGACGAGCTGGTCCGGGCGGCGTGGAAGGAGCGCGGCCCGCACGTGCCCTTCACCGCCGGCGACCTGCAGTGGCGGATGAACCGGAACGACCTCGTCCGGATGGAACACATCCGGCTCTGGGAGGCACCCGACGGAACGCTGCTCGGATTCGCGTGGCGCTACGCGCGAGGCGAGATCGACGTGCTCTTTCATCCAGCCTCCCACGCCGAGCGTCTCGTCCCCGAGGTGATCGAATGGTCGGAGTCGCTCGAGGAGCCGAGGCCCACGATCTGGGCGCTGGAGGGAGATCGGCAGCTCGCTGAGGCCCTCGTCGACGCCGGCCTCGCGCCAACCGGCGGCTGCTATCTACATCTGGCCCGCCCGGTTCGGGAGCTGGAGCTGCGGCCGACGCTTCCGCCGGGCTTCTCGCTCCGAGGCGTCGACGCCGGAGAGCTGGCCGCGAGAGCGGCTGCCCACCGCGCGGCCTTCGGGAGCGAGCGGTTGCAGGCGTCGATCTACGAGCGCCTGGTCCGCGCGCCGCTGTACCGGCCGGAGCACGACGTGGTGGCGCTCACCCCCGAGGGCGAAATGGCTGCCTTCGCGTTGGGCTGGTTCGATCCGGCCACCGGCGTGGGTGAGCTGGAACCGGTGGGCACCGTGCCCGCCTGGCGCGGACTGGGCCTCGCCCGCGCAGCTTCGATGGACGCGCTGCGGAGGATGGCGGAGGCGGGGGCCAGGCTGGCGCTCGTCTACGCGCTCGCCACCGATCCGGTCTCCTCGCGCCTCTACCAATCGATCGGACTACAGATCGTCGATCGGAACCTCAGCTACGCGCGCCCCGCCTGAAACCCGATCCGGAAGCACGCGCCAGGCTGCTATCCGTCCACGGCGATCAGCGTCATCATGCCTGCGTCCTGGTGCTCCATGATGTGACAGTGGAGCATCCAGCTGCCGGGCTCGGTCGGCACGAGCCCGACGTCCACCGTCTCCCGAGGGCCGACGAGCACCGTGTCACGCCAGTGTTCCTCGTCGACAGGGCGCCCGTCCCTCGCGACGACCTTGAAGAACTGGCCGTGGAGGTGCATCGGGTGCAGCCGCGCGGACTCGTTCACGAAGCGCAGCTTCGTCCACTTGCCCCGCCGCAGCCGGTAGGGGGGCTCGTGCCATTCCGAGATCGGGCTCTGGTCGTCGTGGTGCATGGGATGGTCGTTGATCATCCACTGGACGCCAAACGGCCCGCCGAGCTTCGCGTTCAGCCGGAACGTGACGTCGGGCGCAATCGCCTCGGCGCCGCTCCACGTCGGCACGAAGCCCGGATTGGGTCTCCGAACAACGATCGGCGCCAGCGATGGGCCTACCCGGATCGTGGCGAGGTGGTTTTCCCTCCTGGTGAAACGGTCCATCACTCGAATTCGGTCGCCCTGGCGAGACGAAGCCACGAGGTCCAGATCGACGCGGTTTCCGGGCGCGAGCACGAGATCATCCGCCGGAAGGGGACGGGCCGTCGCGAGGCCGTCGAAGGCGATCACGCGCGCGTCGAAGGCGCCGAAATCCGGGCGGAACACCCGCCCGTTCGCCGCGTTGAG
This sequence comes from Vulgatibacter incomptus, assembly GCF_001263175.1. Taxonomy (GTDB): domain Bacteria; phylum Myxococcota; class Myxococcia; order Myxococcales; family Vulgatibacteraceae; genus Vulgatibacter; species Vulgatibacter incomptus. The sequence goes on from NZ_CP012332.1 coordinate 2,767,475, forward strand.
GATGCGCAGCCGTACCCTCTCCCCCTCGCCCAGGACGAGGTCTGGCGCGACGTCTCCGTTGACGGTGATCACGGTTCCCCACCGTCCGTCGTGGGCCAGGTCACCCCTCGTGACGAAGCGCGGGTCGATCTGGCCGGTCTCGTCGAGCCGCCAGTCGTCGAGGACCCAGAGGATCTCCCGTTCCGGCGGTGCTTCCGCCTCCTCGACGATCAGCATGCCGTAGAGGCCTCGCTCGAGCTGCTCGCTGCCCCGGATGTGCGGGTGGTACCAGAAGGTTCCCGGATCCCTCGCGACGAACTCGTAGACGAAGCTCCCACCCGGCGGAATGGGAGGTTGGGTCACGCCCGGTACGCCGTCCATTCCATTTGGAAGACGGATCCCGTGCCAGTGGATCGTGCTCGGCTGCGGCAGCCGGTTGAGGAAGCGAACCCGTAGCGTGTCGCCCACCATCACGCGGATCGTCGGTCCGGGGAGCTGCCCGTTGTAGGCCCAGACGTCGAGAGAACGGCCGTCCAGGAGCGCGAGGTTCGTCGGGGCCGCGACGAGGTCGAGCTCGCGGATCCGTCCGGTCGATGCAGGCTTCCGCTCGAGGAAGGGACTCGCCTCGGCGGCGAGCCGCTCGACGGCTCTTCCTTCGGAATCCTTGCATGCGGGCAGGATGGCGAGCGGGGCGAGGAGGAGAGCAAGGAATCGCATGGTCCAACTCCGTCTGTCGAAAGAACTCGGAAGAGCTACGAGATCGCCCGCCTGCCCGATCGACGCGTAGTGGCGCCATCCGTAGTCCGGTGTCTCGCCTCGATGTCAGCGAGGATCGGGCAATCGGGCCGGTCGTCGCCCGAGCAACATGCAGCGAGGGTTCGGAGCGTGCTGGCCATCCCCTCGAGCTCCAGGATCTTGCGCTCGAGGGCCTCGACGTGGCCGATGGCGAGCCGCTTTACGTCAGCGCTGCGCCGCGAGCGGTCCTGCCAGAGCGCGAGCAGCTCGGCGATGCCCTCGACCAGGAAGCCGAGGTCGCGGGCGCGGCGGATGAAGCGGAGCGTGTGTACGTCCTCGGCGGAGTAGATCCGGTAGCCGGACTCGGTGCGATCGGCAGGCTGTATCAGTCCGGTCTTCTCGTAGTAGCGGATCATCTTGGCCGAGACGCCGGACGCCTTGGCGGCTTCTCCGATGGTCATGCAGCCATCCACGAGGCGCTCAGTTCCTCGATCACCGGGCTGGAAATCACGCGCCCAGACGGGCGAGCGTGGTTCGTGTGGTTCATCGAAAGACTCCTTTCGACCGTTCGCGGCATCGTCTGGAGGCTGAGGCTTCCAACGATGGCAAGGTCAAGCCCCGGTAGAACGGCAGGTTGCCCCGGGGCCTTCCGTGCGATCGAAACGGCTCGCATCGAACCGGCACGATCGCCCCGAGAACGGAGCTCGACGTGCCCTTGCGGAAGGCCCGGCATGTCGTCGATCGTTCTGGCTTCGCGCGGACCCATGCCGCGGAAAGGCCGCCGGAACCGGCCGGAGCGACAATGATTGCGAACGAGAAGCGCCGCGAAAGACGAACCCTCTTTCTCATCGTCGGACTCTCGCTGTTGGTGGCCCTCGCAGCGATCGGAACCCGCGGCCTCTACGAGACGACCGAAGGGCGCTTCGCCGAGGTCGCCCGCGAGATGCTCGAGACCGGCAACGTCATCGAGCCCCAGCTCGCCTACCAGCCCCACTTCGACAAGCCCCCGCTCTCCTACTGGGCGATGGCGGGCGGGATGGCGCTCCTCGGCGTGAACGAGGCCGGAGCTCGGGCCGGGAACGGCCTCGCCTTCGCCCTCGCGGCGCTGGTGGTCGTGGGAATCGGGACGCGGCTCTGGGATCGACGCACCGGCCTCGTCGCGGGCCTCGTCTACGCGACCTCGGCCCTCCCGGCCATCGGCGGAGGCTCGCTCGCATCGGACGGCTTCGTCACGCTCTTCGAGCTCCTCACGATGCTCGCCTATGTCTCCGCCGTTCGAAGCGAAGACCGCAAGAGGGAGCGGCGCTACGTCGTCCTGACCTGGCTGGCGTTGGGCTTGGCATTCCTCGCGAAGGGGACCGCCGGGCTCCTGCCGCTGGCGCCCATCCTCGGCTACGACCTCGTCTCGCGCCGGCCGTTCCGCATGGTTTCTCCGGTGGGTATCGCGGCCTTCTTGCTGGTCGGCCTGGGATGGTACGCGCTCGTCTTTGCGAGGAACGACGGCGCGTTCGACTTCATGATCGATCAGCAGATCACCGGCCGTCTCTTCCGCGACCACTACAACCGCAATCCCCAGTGGTACAAGCCGTTCACGATGTATCTGCCGCTGGTGCTCTTCGGCTGCGGTCCGTGGATCTGGTTCGGCGCCCGCGCCGCTTGGGTCCGGCGCCACGCGCTGCGAGCCCGCTCCCTGCTCCAGGCATCTCCTGCGGCTCTCCTCGCCCTCTGGATCGTGCCTCCGCTTGTGGTCTTCTCGCTCGCGCGAAGCCGCCTGCCGCTCTACGTCCTCCCGCTCTGCGCGCCCATGGCCCTTTTGCTCGCTCGCGCCCTGGTCTCCCTATCCCGGGAGGGTGCGCTGCGCCGGGCCGCGACCGTCGCTGTCCCCACGGCCGCCCTGCTCTCCGCCGGCCTCCTCGCGTCGAGCTGGATCGAGCATCCCAACGACATGCGCGCCCTCGCCGGCTTCGTGCGAGCGGAGGCGCCGTCCGCGCGGGTCTACGCCTTCGACGAAGAGTACCTGCACGGCCTGCGCTTCTACCTGCGGGGCGCGCTGACCCGCCTCGCCGAGACCGACGAGCCCTGGACGGACCAGCCCATCGACGCGGCCCTCTCGGAGATCGCGACCGCGAGGGAGCCTGCCGCCATCGTGGTCTCGCCGCGGCACGCCGACGCGCTGCGGACGCGGCTCGAGGCCCGAGGCCTACACGCACGAGAGAGCGTCCGCCCGGGCTGGACTCTATTCGTGACGGAACCAGGCACAATCGCCGCTCAGTGACGCTCGCCTCACCCGAGCGCGTTCCTCGAGAGCCCTTCCGCTGTGCCTGAGGAGGCTCACGGAAGGGCTCCGGTCCAGGGTCGCAACGGCGTTTTTCGTGCGGAACCCGTCGCCCCACGCTAGCGTCTCGGCATGAGCAAGACGATCCTCATCGCAGGGTATGGGCCGGGCATCTCCTCCGCGCTGGCGGAGCGCTTCGGGCAGGCAGGCTTTCAGATCGCGCTGGTGGCGCGCACGGCGGAGCGGCTGGCGGCCGGCGTGAAGGCGCTCGAGAGCAAGGGCATCAACGCTCGCTCCTTCACCGCAGATGTCAGCGATCCCTCGCAGGCGCAGAAGGTCGTGACCCAGGTACGGGCCGCCATGGGGCCGATCGACGCGGTGGCGTGGACCGCCTATGGAAACGCGGCGGGAGACCTGCTCGCGGTCGATCCGGCGGAGGTCCGCTCGACCATGGAGATCGCGACGGGCAGCCTGCTCGCCGCCGTCCGCGAGGCGCTCCCCGATCTGCGCGATCGGAAGGGAGCCGTCCTCGTCACGAACGGGAGCTTCGGGCTCTTCGACGAGAAGGTCGACGCGATGGCCGTGCAGAGCGGCGCGATGGGCCTCGCTCTGGCCAACTCCGCCAAGCACAAACTCGTCGGCCTGCTCGCCAAGAAGCTCCGCGCCGACGGCGTCTTCGTCGGCGAGGTGATGGTGCTCGGGCTCGTGAAGGGCACCGCCTTCGATCGCGGCGGTCACGCGGCCATCGAGCCGGAGAAGATCGCCGCCAAGTTCTGGGAGCTGTACTCGATGCGGGCCTCGACCTTCACCCAGGTTGGCTGAGCCTTCCGGGACACCACGCGGTCACGCCGTCGGAGGTGCAGGTGAAATGGCTTCGAGCCTTGCTGCTGGTGGCGGCGGTAGGAGCAGGGATCGCCGTCTACCAGCGCGCGGGAGACGAGGGGAGCGACCCGCGGTGCAACGTCTCCAACTGCGCGGCCATGATGAGCTGCGGCATCCATTCGGTGCCGGAGCCGAACCTGGCGCTCTGCGAGGCGAAGGGGCTGGCGGCCGAGCCAGTCGACGAATCCGAGTACTGCGTGACGGCTTGCAACGCCGCGGGGCTGGGGGAGTTCTTCGAGTGCTTCGCCCGGCGCGCGGGCGAGTGCGTCGATTCGTACGACAAGGGCTTCCTGGTCGCGACGGAGTGCTCCAAGGCGCGACCGACGGACTGCCTGAAGGGCTGCGTCGAAGCGCGCATGGGATGCGAGGCCACCTGCCCCTCGACCTCGTGGGCCGATTGCAGAGACTGCGTCGCAGCTTGCGGTCTCCAGTACGGAGCCTGCTCGAATCGCTGCTGACTCGAGCGCTCCCGAGCCGGTAGCGGCCGAACGCGGGCCGCTCGTACGTGGGCTACGGCACAGGCAGCAATCGCACCTCGATGCGCCGGTTCCTGCTGCGCCCGGCCTTGGTCGTGTTGCGGGCGATGGGACGGAACTCCGCCAGGCCTGCGGCGACGAGGCGATCGCCCGGGAGCTTGACCTCGTCCTGCAGGAAGCGAACGACGTTGGTGGCGCGGGTCGCCGACAGCTCCCAATTGGTGGGGAATCGTTCGGCGAGCTTTCCCACGATCTTCTGCCGGTCCGTGTGGCCGGAGACCTGGATGATCTTGTCGGGCACCCGGGCGAGGGTCTCGGCCACCTTGCGCAGGACCGCCCTGCCCTTCTCGTTGAGCTCGGCCTCGCCGGAGTCGAAGACGATCTGGTCGATCAAGTCGACGACGAGCTCGCCGCCCTGCTGGGAGATGAGGACGCTGCCCTTCGCGACCTCGGCCTGCAGCCGCTCCTGCAGCTCGTCCTGCGCGCGGCGCATCGCGTCCAGGGCGTCCTCCTTCTGACGCGCGTCCTCCGCGAGCTTGCTCCGCTCGCCCTCGAGGGATTCGATCTTCGCCTGGAGCGACTCGATCTCCGCGCGCGACGAGTCGAGATCGTCGCGTGCCTCGGCGTGGGCGGCGCGTTCACTGCCGAGCTCCGAGCGCACCGAGTAGAATGCGGTAATACCTCCGGTGGCCACTACCAACGCGACGAGCCAGGCGATGCCTGCGCTCCCCCGCCGCTGCGCGCCCGCCTCCGGGCTCTTTGCTGCTTCCGACATGCGCGACTCCTTTTAAACGCTCTCAGATGCGGCCGTTGCGCTCCGCCAGAATGCCGATGACGATGAAGGCGGCGAGGATCGCCGGCACGAGGAAGGGCGTGCCGACCCACCGGAGCCCTGCCGTGACCACGGGAGCGATCGTGGCGATGATCAGGCCGAAGCCGAAACCCACGAGCCCGACGAAAAGGCCGACGCGCAGGATGAACGGCCAGCTCTTCGCGAACCGACGCACCGTCTCGCCGAGGTTGCGCGCGTAGAGGGAGAACGTGGTTCCCGCGATCAGCGTGCCAGCCTGGGCCAGATGCGCCTCGAGCCAACCCGATAAGCGCAGGTAGAGGGCTTCGATCGACGATGCGGCCTCGGGGAGGGAGCTCGGCAGATTGGCCAGGTGCGGGTCCAGCATCATTGGCCGGAACGGTTACACTATTTGCACCTTATCTGCCAAGACGGTGGTCTCCAACCCCTGAGAATTCGGATGAAATACCGGGCGATCGAGCGACGGTGGCCGGAATTGCCCTACCTGCGATCGGAGGAATCGTCGTCCGACTCCTCGTGATCGTGTCCCCCATGGTGGTGGTCGCCATCGTGATGATCGTCATCGTCATCGTCATCATCGTCGTCGTCGTCGCAGTCGCCGAACGAGCTGGGCGGCAGGTTTTCCGGGGCCAACTGGTCGCCGGATTCGCAATCGTGGTCGCAGGCGAGCTCCGACTCGTCGTCCTCGTCCACGCAAGCGATTCCGTCGTCGTCTGGATGCGGGTGGTCCTCGCCGCAGCCGTCGTCGCTCAAGCATTCGTGCCGATCGTCGGCGCCAAGGCCCTGGAGGAGCCTTCCGGTAGCGCCGTACTGGGCCAGCGATCCCAGGTGGAAGGGCGCGACCGCCGAACGGATTCGGAGCGCTCCCTCCACGCCCCCGCTCCGCGGGAAGACCACCCGAGCATTGCCCTCTGCGGTGACGGTGAACCGATACGTGTGTCGGGAGGGGAGACGAATCGTGAACTGGTCGCCCTGTGTGGCGGCGGAGATCCGGTTCCCCGTCTCGTCGATCGCGACGAGGCTCCCGAGCCCGTCGACGCGTCCCGTGAACACCTGCTCCGCGCCCGAAGTGGGCGTGCTGCTACAGCCGGCAGCGACGAGCAGGAGCGCTCCTACAGTGCCAGCCAGACTCGTGACTCTCATGTGGCCTCCGTCGGCGCCAGAAGGGATGCTCCTCCCGCCCGCCAGACCTAGACGCGGAATGATAGGTTTTGTCGGGAGGGAGAAGGGAAGCGCCCCCCGATCGGGCCACGAAAACGTCACCACTCCCACGCCCTCATGACGTCAGAAGAAGACGCCCGCCTGGAGCGTGAGCGTCTGGCTCGTGCCGGTCGGAGCGATGAGCGGGACCGAGTCGAGGTCTCCCGTCGGCGCCTCCTGGTGCGCGATGCCGTAGCGCAGCTGGAGGTGCAGGTGAGTGGGGTCGACGAGCCACGCAATGAGGCCCTCGATCCGGTTGAATTGGTCGTGTCCGAGATGACTGCTCGGATCGAGCCAGCTCCAGCGGGCGCCGAGCGCGACGGTTCGTCCGTAGACGATGTAGCCGAGTTGGGCCCAGGCACCGACGGACACGAAGGACTCGCTGCCATCGCCGGGACGGGTCCGCCGGACGTAGGCCTCCGAGAAGAACGAAAGGCGATCCCATTGGAGCCCGAAGTCGATGCCTCCCGCGAGCAACCTCGGCCGGTCGTCGGTCGGCATGGTGACGATGAGGCCGGTGACCGGATCGAGCTGCGAGGTCGTGACCTGCATCTTCGCCACGTAGCCCTGGAGCGAGAACGAATAGCGGAAGGGCACGTTCGGGTTGAGCGCGAAGGGCATCTCCGTGGGACCCACCGGGCCCAGCGGGCTGAAGGTCGTTCGGAACTCGTAGAGGTAGTTCCCGGGGAAGTTGAGGAACTGGCGGACGGGCGAGCCGATGTAGGCCCCCGCCCAGTACTCGAATCGTCCCTCGCCGACGTTCCCGTACACCAGCGCGCCCTTGTTGCGCCCCGTCGCGAAGTAGTCGGCCACGATGTCCCATTCGGGGAAGAGGAGCTGAGGGGGCGCGCGCCACTCCTGGCGCGAGAATGGCGTGAGCTGCTGGCCGACCTGGATGCCGATCGCCTCCACCGGCCTGGCGTCGACGACGTAGTCCAGCAGGTAGGGCGGGCTCGCGTTGAACTCTGCGACGGCGGAGTACCGAATCCACTTCCGGTACAGGCTTCCGGTCGCGTACGGCCGGACGACGAAGAACTGGGGCTGTGGCTGCGACTCGCCGTTCAGCCACGTCGGCTCGAAGCGGTATCCCGACTGAAGGCCGGGCCGAAAGCTGTACGCGCCATCGGGCGATCGGAGGATGAAGCCGCCCTCTACGGGATCCCATCCGGCCACGTCGTCGGACGAAGGCTCTGCCGCGGAGGACGCAGCGAGGAACGCCGTCGCGATCGCCACACAGCACGAGAGCCAGCCGCCGCGCCGCTTCGCCGTCGCCACCAGCGCTCCTCCGACACCCGATTCGCCTGGGGAGCGTGCGGGCGAGCCGGTGGAGGGTCAAGGCGACCGCAGCCACGAGCTTCGCTCGGTGCACAGTCGCCGACGATGCACCCGGCGTCCTGCGCATAGCTCTCGCGGATCAGGGGCGCCGCCGCGTGGAGGGGCATCACGCCGCTTCGCGCACGCGATCGCGCCCGTCCTCCTTGGCCCGGTAAAGCGCCTCGTCGGCGCGCTCGAGCAGCTGCTTCAGGTCGACGAGGTCGGGCCCCTTGGCCCATGCGACGCCGACGCTCACGGTGAGGGGGAGGGAGCGATCCCCGAGCGGGATCGGGCTCCGCGCGATCGCCCCGCGGAGCTTCTCGGCCATCCGCAGCGCTCTCTCGCGCGAAGCACCCGGGAGCACGAAACAGAACTCCTCGCCGCCCCATCGGGCGACGACGTCGCCAGGGCTCGCGGACGCCGCCGCGATGGACGCGAACTGTCGCAAGGCGGCGTCGCCGGCGGCGTGGCCGTGGGTGTCGTTGAGCCCCTTGAACCGATCGAGATCGGCGAGGAGCACGGCGCACGGGCGGCCCTTTCGCCGGCAGAGCTCGATGACTCCGCCGCCGTCCTCCCGCAGCGCTCGACGGTTGAGGAGGCCGGTGAGGCCGTCGGACCGCGCGGCGTCGCGGAGCCTCGTGAGGATCCGGTGGCTCGCCAAGCCCACCACGACGAACACCCACGCGATCCCGAAGAAGATCGCTCCGAGGGGCTCCGCCGTCTGCTGCCATACCGGCGGTCCAGCCTCGCCTGCCGGCGGGAGGAGCGCCTTCACCAGCAGGAGGACGCCGAGGAGAGCGAAGAGCGAACCCGCGACGCGCGAGCCGATCCCCACCCGTCCCGGTGGATTTCGAAGAAACGTCCACGCGATCGCACCGGACCAACACGCCCCTGCGACGCAGACGGCGCGCACCGCGCTCTCCGGCACCTGCAGCACCGCGGCCGCCAGCTCCACGACGACGAGCCCCGCCCACATGGGCCACAGGGGGCGCGGCCGCGCAAAGTAGTCGCGCGCCCCCACCCACGAGAGCCCGAATCCCAGGTAGCCGAGGCCGCTGCCGACGAGAGTCGAGATCTCGCCGGGCACGCCCACCGCGAGCCCGCCCACGGCTGCGCTCGCCATGCCGAGCGCCCAATGTCGGAGCCCCGGCTGCCCGCGCAGCAACCTGCCGATGAGCACGAGCACGAGCGAGAGCTCCAGCCCGACGATGAGCGCGAGAAGGTAGAGCGTGTCGGCGTCGAGGGTCATGATCCTGTCGCCTCGATGACGCGATCGCGGCCGCCGTCCTTCGCCCGGTAGAGGGCGGCGTCCGCGCGAGCGACGAGCGCTCCCAGCTCCATCCCCTCCCCCTCGTTCCAGGCGACGCCGATGCTGACGGTCAGCTCGATGCTGGCGCGCTCGAAGGAGACGGGGCTCCGCGCGACCAGGGCACGGAGACGCTCAGCGGCCGCAAGCGCCTCGTCGCCGGTCGCCCCCGGCATCACCGCCACGAACTCCTCACCGCCCCACCGGCCGAAGAGATCGGAGCGGCGCAGCTCGGGCTCGAGAATGGCGGCGAAGTGCCTGAGCGCCGCATCGCCAGCGAGATGGCCGTGGGTGTCGTTGATGCGCTTGAAGCGATCGAGGTCGAAGAGGAGGACCGCGCAAGGGAGCCGAGTCGCCACGCAGACCTCGACGCCGCGGGCGCCTTCGTCCTCCACCGACCGCCGGTTGCGCACGCCCGTGAGCACGTCGATGCGGCCGGCCCGCTCGAGGTCTGCCATGAGGCGGTGGCCCAGGAGCGCCGCGAGAGCCAGCACGAAGGCGATGCTGGACACGATGACCTCGAGGCCCGCGACCTCGCGCGGCCAGCCTGGCAGCAGGAGATCGGTGCTTCGTTGGCCGCTCTGCGGGAAGAACAATCGGGCGACGAGGAAGGCGCCATGCAGGAGATAGGCGCCGCCGGCGAAGCGAACGCTCGCGCGCAGGTGGCGGGGGCCGTGGCGAAAGAAGGTCCACGCCGTCGCGAGGGACCACGCGGAGGCCGCTGCGGAGTAGACGATCACCCTTGCCCGCAGGCTCGGCGAGACCTCGGAGAACCAACCGATCGCGAGGGCGAAAGGGACGACCCCGAGCCAGAACGGCCTCGTCGAGTAGGGCCGGTCGCAGAAAGCCCTGGCCCCTGCCCAGCCGAAGGCCGCCCCGAGGAGCAGCAGGCCGTTGCTCACCACGGCGAGAGTCGTCTCCGGAAGGATGGCCTGGAACATCCAGATCACCCCGCCGGTGAAGATGACCGCGGCGCTCGCGCTCCACTGGCGGAGCCCCGGCTGCCTCCCGAGCAACAAGCCGGCGAGCAGGAAGCCCGCGGTCAGCTCGAGCCCCACGAACAGCGACATGAAGGCGAGGGTCGGGACGTCGAAGCCCATTTCCTTCCCGGAAAGCCGGCCGACCGGGACCGGACCCAGGACCTACCGGAACCGACGACCTACCAGACGAATGGGCGCGCCGGTCGGAAAAACGCCTACATGTCGGCCCGGCGCGCCGGTGGCGTCCGTCGCCAGGATGCACCAGCCGCCGGTGGGAAGCGAGCGCACCTCCGGGCCTCTGCGACGCACCCGCTCGTCGACGCCGAGGATCAGCGCGCGGCCCCCGCGCCCAGCGCCTCGAGGATCGCGTAGAGCCCGAACTTGGGCAGGCGCATGAAGCCCGACCACGCGGCGGCGGCGAGGGTGCCGTCGTTGAGCCACTCGACCAGCCACTCCGCGGCGAAGCGGGGATCTCCAGCCTTGAGCCCGGCGCCGGCCTCGATGGCCCAGCGGCGGTTGTAGCGCTCGTGGGCGCCGACCGGCGACGAGAAGACGAGCGGAAGACCGAGGGCGGCGAAGAAGGTGAGCTCCGAGGGTTTGGTCCAGAGCACGTCGGTCTCGGCCAGGAGCGCGTGGAAGCGGTCGAAGTAGCTGTTGAGATCGTCGGCGAGGACGATCTCGAGGCCCTTTCCGACGAAGGCCTCCAGCCCTGCCTTGGCGATGGACGAGGAAAAGGACTCGGCTACTTCGCGGCGGATTCCGGCGACGAGCGCGACGCGCAGGCGCCCCGCCTCGAGAAGCGGGCGCAGGCGAGGAAGGAAGAGCGCGGCGAGGCCCGCCTGTGCGCCGGCGCCGCCGACGGCGAAGGTGAGGAGCGGCGGTCGGCTCGCGTCGTCCTCGGGGAGGGCGCCGAGGAAGTGCGCGAGCTCGTCGCGGAAGGTGCGGCGAAAGCTTCCCTCCGGGTCGAGGCGGACGATGCGGGCGCCGACGTTGCGGCGCACTGCGGCGAGGGAGGTGCCGCCCACGAGCTCGTCCGGGAGCGGAAAGCCGGTGAGCCGGATCCGATCCTCCGGAACCCCGTAGGCGGCGAGGCGGCGCGCGGTGCGCTGCGTGGGGACGAGGTAGCGGATGCGCGTCCGCCGCCCGTCGTGGGGCGCCCAGATCCGGTTCACGTCGGTGTCGGTGACCACACACCACACGTCGTCCAGGCCGGCCCGATCGGCGATCAGCGCGGGTGCGTAGAAGGTGGTCACGAGGGGCGCGCCGGTTCGCTTGAGCTCGGCGACGAGCCCTCGCCCGAGCCCGTCGTCGATCATCCGATCGAGGTAGCGCGTTCCCGCGTGCGGAGCGGAGAGATCGCGGTAGGGATGCAGGTGCGGGATGAAGGTGACGGTGTCGAGCATCGAGCGAAGGGGCCCGCCCAGAGGGCCTCGCACCTGCGAGAGCCTCGAGGCGAGCTCGTAGAACATCCGGGTTCGCCGCCAGAGCTTCGCCTCGTCGGCGCCTGCCAGTGGCGCGCGATCGACCTCGACGATCTTCGTACCGAGCGCCCTTGCGAGAGGAAGCGCGGCGCGCATGTGGCCGTAGCCCATGTCGAGGGCTGCTACGAGCGGAGTGGCTCCCATGTCAGGCGACCTCGGGCTCGGCCTGCGCGTCGCCGAAATCGACCTCGCCCTCCGACGATGCGAGCCGCGTTCCTTCGAGGACCACGAGCCGGTTTCCTCGCCACTCGACCGTGTCCCGAACGAGGCCGACGAGCCACGCCCAGGCGACGATCACGTCCTTGAGCGGGATGGCAGCGAGGCCCAGCAGCCGGAAGCCGTCGCGAAGGAGCAGGCCGCAGGTCGCGTCGATCATGATCTTGGTTGCGCAGATGCCGGCGAAGACGAGGAGCGACGTCGTGTTGGGCGCGGCCGCCAGACCCAGGAGGGCGAGGACGATGGGGTTGAGGAGAAGCTGCGCGAGATAGGCGGGCAGCCCCACCATCTTGCGCTGCAGGACGCTCCAGCGGTGGTATCGCGAGACGAAGTGCGAGAGAGGCCGGCGCTCGCTCACGTTCTCGATCGGGGCGCCGAGGCTGACGCTCTTGCGCAGCTTGCGGCCCACCGCCAGCCCGAGGACATAGTCTTCCGCGAGGACGTCCTTCACCGAGGCGAAGCCGCCGAGACGGGCGACGTCGATGCGCCGCATGGCCATCGACTTGCCGACCACGATGTCCCTGCCCGCGAGGAGCTTGGCCGAGATCGTCCCCGGCGCGCAGTGGGTGACGAGGTGGAGGTTGTCGAGGAGCGAGCCCAGGCGCTGCTCGCCGACCCCGGCGATCGGGTGGGTGACCAGACCGACGGTGGGATCCTCGAGGTTGGCGGCGATCTCGTCCAGGTAGCCGGGACGAACGCGCACGTTCGAGTCGCTGACGACCACGATCCCGAAGCGGGCCTCCCGCTCCAGTGTGATGAGCTGGTTCACCTTCGGGTTCAGGCCGGGCTCGCCCCTCTGCACGATCACGCGCACCCGCTCGGGATGGCGGCTCGCACACGCGAGCGCCAGCGGATACGCCGGGTCGCTCGGGCTCCGAACGCCCAGGAGGAGCTCGTAGCTCGGATAGTCGAGCGTGGCGAAGTGCTCGAGGTTGTTCTCGAGATCGTCGTCGACGCCGCAGAGCGGCTTGAGGATCGAGATGGGCCTGGCCGAGGTCATCCTCTTCGGCGGCCGGCGCAGGTGGAGTCGGAGCGTGACGAGCTGCAGCGCGAGGATCGTGAGACCTGTCGCAGCAGCAGCGAAGAGCGTGAGCGAGATGGCGTCGAACATCGGAGTCCTCCAGTCACGTTTGAGGCGACGGGAGGTTCCGCGAGCGAAGTGACGGGACGATGGCGGACTGGTGGCTGGCGCGAAAACGATTTCGCCATCAACCCGACGTCACAGAAACGAAACACGGAGAGAACATGAGCGTCACCTCCCTGCGCTATCCGGGGGCGCATCGACGGAGGTGGACATGCGGCTGGCCGTGATCTCGGATCTGCACCTGGGGCGTCGTGACGTAGTCGATTCGTTCGGGCACGAGGATGACTCGTTCGTCCGGTTCCTGCGCTTCCTCGAGGGGTCGTTCGAGCGAATCGTCTTGTTGGGAGACATCTTCGAGACGCTGACGGCTCGCGTTCCGCAGCAGCAGCGGGCCGAGCTTCGGGCGGCACGCGAGGCGCATCCAGAGATCGTCCGGCGGTTCGAGCGATCCCAATACCTCTACGTCCACGGAAACCACGACCTCGTCGCCGGCCCGACCCTGGGGGCGCCGGAGGAGCTCGCGATCGAGGCCGACGGGGTTCGTCTCCTCTTCACCCACGGCCACCGCCACGACTGGATCATCCGGCACGTCCGCCAGCTCAGCGAGTGGGGCGTCTGGGCGGGCGGCTGGATCCGCCGCTTCGGCCTCCACGGCTTCTTTCGAGCCTGCGACCTGCTCGACCAGCGCCTCCGCGGCGCGTCCGTCGACGCGGCCCACTGCACCTTCCAGCGCTGGGCGATGCACCTCGGCCACGAGAGGAAGGCCGACGTCGTGGTCACCGGTCACACGCACCTGGGCAGCCTGGCGCACCACGGCCCCAGGCTCTTCCTCAACAGCGGCACCTGCTCGGAGGGGAAGTTCTCCTTCCTCGCCATCGACACCAAGCGCGGTGACTACGCGCTCCACGATTCGTGGTGAGCCGGCCCCCGCCGGTCGACCGCGAGCAGCGCGTAGCCGATCCCGATCCAGACGAGCTCTCGTAGCCGCTTCGCCAGGACGAAGGCGGCGGCCACGCTGGCCCCAGGCCCTCCAGTTCCCAGGAGCGCCAGGTATCCGGCGTCCTGGAAGCCGATCCCGGCAGGGGCGAAGAAGGCGAAGGCCCGCACCGCCGAAATCGTGGCCTCAAGGGCCAAGGTCTCGACGAAGCCGAGCTCGGCCCCGAACAGCCGGAGGAGGAGCCACGACTCGAGCGCCTCGCACATCCACATGATCACGAAGGCCGGCAGCGAGGCGGCACCACTGCGCAGCTCGAGCATGCGTCGGAGGCCTGCGTCGGCACGGTCGAACGATCGCTTCGCCGACTCGAGCCGGCTGCGAAGCGCGGCGAAGGGGATGCGGCCTGCGAGACCCGAGAGCCGGGAGACCAAGGTGCCGCTGCCGAACGCGAAGCGCATCGCGACGGCGACCGCGCCGATCCCTACACCCGACCCGAGCACGAGCCAGGGCAGCCCGGCCGCACCGGTCAACCGCTGCGACTGCGTCGCGAGCCACCCCCAGCCCAAGGCGACCGCGAGCCCGATATAGGCGCCGTGGCCGGCGACGATCAGGCACTTGCGCGCCGCCATCCCGCCGGCCCCCTCCTCGAGGGGAACGCCGAACCGCGAGCGGAGGAGGAATGGCTTCACGGACTCGGCGATCAAGGCCCCGCCCGGCAGGCTGATCGCCAACGCCTCCGCAGACGCCCGTGTGCCGGCGAGGCCGATCGGATGGATCCGGCAGCCGACACGGCGGAGGAGCCGCGAAAACCCCCACCCGTCCGCGGCGAGCGAGAGGCCATATGGCAGGAGCCCGAGCAGCAGGAGCGGTCCCGCACGGACCACCGCATGCGCCGCCTCGGCGGCGTCCACGTCCCGCAGACTCCACCCAAGGCAGAGGAGGCCCACGGCGACTCCGGCTGCCCGCCCGGCGGTGCGCTTGGTCATGCTCCGAACTTGCACGTCCACCGTTACGAGCCGCGCGCGGGAAGGTGACGAGTCCGCGAGAGCAACGTGTCCGGTTCGAGGCTCAGCGTGCGGCCGGGCGCTCCGACGACGCCTATCTTGGAGAGGTGGTCGCGTATCGGCTCGGCTATGTGGCGATCAACCTGACGCTCGGCATCGGCGCGAGCCATCGCTGCCTTCTGAAGAACGCGAAGCCGGAGCGCCTCGAGTCGCTGATCGCGAAGAACCTGGAGGAGCTCGAGCGGATCCTGCGCTTCAACGAGGAGAACGGGATCGAGGTGTTCCGCATCGGCTCGTCGCTGGTGCCGTTCGCGTCGCATCCGATCAACCGGCTCCGCTGGTGGAAGACCTTTGCCAGGGACTTCGACCGCGTCGGGTCGATCGCGCGGCGCTCAGGACAGCGCCTCTCGATGCATCCCTCGCCGGCGGCGGCGTCGCTCTCGTCGGCAAGGCCGGAGGTCCGCCGCGCGGCTGTGGCCGAGCTGCGCTACTCGGCCCGGGTGCTGGATCTCCTCGGTCAATCGGACGACGGACGGGTGGTGGTGCACGTCGGAGGCGCCGCTCCGTCGCGAAAGGTGGCCCTCGCGGCGGCGCGACGTTTCCTGGATCGGCTGCCGGACGAAGCGAGGCGGCGGATCGCGATCGAGAACGATTGCCGGATCTGGTCGGGCCGGGAGGTCGCGGCCCTCGCGACGGAGAGCGGCCTGCCCTTCGTCGCGGATCTCCTCCACGACCGCGTGCGCCCCTCGGATCCGCCGCTCGGTCCCCGCGACCTGATGCGGCTCGCGTCACGGACGTGGCGGGCGCTGGGTCTTCGGCCGAAGCACCATCTCGCGTCGCAGCGCTCCGGCAGCCGCACGGGTGCGCACGCGGATTACATCGATCCCGCCGACTTCGAGAGCGCCGTGGAAGCGCTGGAGGAGCCGGCGGACTTCATGCTCGAAGCGAAGAAAAAGGATCTGGCTCTCTTCGCCCTTCGGTCGCCGCCGCGCTGAACCTCCGACAACGGACTTGTCCACAACCCGCGCCGAAATCCGGCCAGGTGGACATCGCGTTACCGAATAGGTTGCGCCCCGTTTGAACCTCGAACGGGGAGATTTGCGGATGACGATGAAGTTTTGGTGCCTTTTCACGCCACGAAGCGGAGCCCTGCTGCTCACGCTCGCGCTGGCCCTGGCTGGTGCAGGTTGCGGGAGCAAGAAGAGTGGCGGCGTAGCCGGCACCGGTGGCGAAGCGGGTAGCAGCACCGGTGGCTCGGGTGGCGATGGTGGCACCGGAGGCGAAGGCGGTTCCGGTGGCGCGGGCGGCGAAGGCGGGACCGGCGAAGGTGGCTCGGGCGGAACCGTGGCCCCGATCGAGCGCGTGGAAGTGAGCCCCGACGCCGTTTCGGTCATCGAGCACCGGTCGTTCACCCTCACCGCCAAGGCATACGACGCGAACGACGAGGAGCGCACCGGCATCGAAGTGATCTGGTCCTCCAGTGACGAGTCGATCGCCACCGTCGAGGCCGATGGCGTCGTAACGGGGATTCAGCCGGGTGAGGTGGAGATCACCGCGTCCGTCGGCGATCGCGTCGGCGTAGCCCACATCGCCGTGACGGAGGGGACGATCGCCTCGATCGTGTTCGCGGCCGACTCCAACGAGGTGGTGGTCGACGGCACCGCGACGATCATCGCCGTCGCCCTGGACGAGGACGGGCTCGTGCTCCTCGGCCGCTCCTTCTCCTGGTCCAGCTCGAACGAGGACATCGCCCCCGTCGACGGCGCTGGCGTGGTGGCCGGCGTCGAGCCGGGCGTCTCCAGGATCACCGCCGCCATCGGCGACGTCTCAGCCACGCTCGACGTCTCCGTGGTGCACCGCTTCGTCTCGATCTCGGCGGGCGACACGCACACCTGCGCGCTAAACGCGGCGGGAGCCGCCTGGTGCTGGGGCGCGAACTGGAGCGGGCAGCTCGGGAATGGCGACACCGCGGATGAGGAGTCGCACCCCATTCCGGTCCGCGTGGGCCCGGGTCTCGGGCTCCGGTTCACCTCCCTGTCTGCCGGCGAGTCGTTCACCTGCGGGCTCACCGCAGATGGGGACGTTTGGTGCTGGGGAGACAACGGCGATTACCAGCTCGGCTTCGACGATATCTCGGGGGCGGCCACCCCGGTGTTGGTGCCGGGCTCCCACTACGCCGCGATCTCGACCATGTACTACGGCATCTGCGGCCTGGACTTCACGGGTCGGGCGCACTGCTGGGGATACAGCTCGAACGACTACGAGCTGGGCGACGCCGACGTGACCGATTCCACTGCCACGCCGGTGGCGGTCTCCGGTCCGTTCGAAGGCGAGGAACCGCTGGATTTCGTCGTCCTCCGCAACGGCGAGTACCACTCGTGCGGGCTCACCCCCGCAAATCGTCTCTTCTGCTGGGGGTACAACTCGAGCGGTCAGCTCGGGGACGGTTCCAGGGAGAGCCGGGCGAGGCCGGTCGAGCCCCTGCCCGGCGAGACGGTCGTCGCCTTCGGTCTGGGAAACGCCCACACCTGCGCCGTCACCGCGGACGAGAAGACCTGGTGCTGGGGCGCGAACAGGGCCGGCCAGAGCGGGACAGCCTCCGGTCAGAACATCCTCGCGCCGACCCTCCTCTTCGATGGCTCCGAGTTCGTCCCGGCGGCCTTCGCAATGGGCGATAGCCACTCCTGCGCAGTCGACGCGGTTGGCGCGGTCTGGTGTTGGGGCGTGACCTACGGAGAAATCTTCGGCCGTGAGGAAGGGGATGTTCCGGCCGAGCCCGGGCCCATCGACGGCGGCCTGAGCTTCACCTCCATCTCGGCCCGTGGCGAGCACACTTGTGGCATCGCGACGGACGGCAAGGCCTATTGCTGGGGCTCGAACCGAAGCGGTGCGCTCGGTGTCGATGTGTCCATCTGGACCTCCGCGCTGCCGCTCCCGGTGTACGGGCAGTCTCCCGTGATCTGTCTGCCGGATTGCACCGGGGCCTGTGGCGGCTCGGCCGAGGTCGATTGCGAAGGGGTCTGCGGCGGCTCCGCGATGGTCGACTGCGATGGCGTCTGCGGCGGCTCGGCCGTGGAGGATTGCGAAGGGACCTGCGGCGGCTCGGCCACGGAGGATTGCGAAGGGGCCTGCGGCGGCTCGACCACGGAGGATTGCGAAGGAGTCTGCGGCGGCTCCGCGGTGGAGGATTGCGAAGGAACCTGTGGCGGCTCGGCCGAGCTCGACTGCGCCGAGGTCTGCGGAGGCTCGGCCACCGTGGACGCCTGCGGCATCTGCGTGCCGGACGGCGAGGACGACCCCTGCATCTCGACCGGGATCGTCGCCTCCAAGAACGTCGAGGTCAGCACGAGCTGGCCCGCCCTCGAGATTGCGACGCTGAGCGTTCGCCGAGAGGACGGTCCGAACCCGTCGCACGTCTATCTCGGCTTCGACCTGGGCGGGTTGCCGGCGGACGCCACGGTGCGTGGCGTCGAGCTCCGTCTCCATGCGGTCGGTGGATTCGCGTTCGGTGGCGACGGAAACACCTACACCCACTTCGTCCCCGACAACACCTGGACCGCCGGGTTCGATTGGCAGTCCGCACCCGCGTTCGACCCCACGCCGGCTGGAAAGTGGTGGCTCTGGTTCGCCGGTCCAGGCTCCGCGATGGCGACCATTGACGGCCCCGAGCTGATGGATTTCGTCCAGGCCCAGCTCGAGGGAGACGGCTTCGTCTCGTTCATGCTCCGCTCGCCCGGGTACGACACCTATTACGACTCGCGCTTCGCGGCCAATCCCGAGGATCGGCCGACGCTCGTCGTGACCTACACGCTGCCGGAGTAATCATCCCCTACAGCCGGGCCGCCGCGACGAGCTCGCGGCGGCCCGCCGGAAGGTTCAGTTCTTCAGGGGGACGATCCAGGCGCTCGGCTCGAGGCTCGCGCGGACCTTGGCGAGATCGACCTCGGGATCGACGAGTGGCTGGCTCGTCCTGCCGTTGAGCGAGGCGACGCCGTCGGCGCGAACCTCCACGGCCTCCCCGAGCTCTTCCCCATAGCGACGCGCCAGGTAGTGGGCGAAGTCGAGGATCATGTCCGGCTGCGTCGACATCATCCGCGACTGGAACCGGGTGAGGTGCTCCGAGGGGTGAACGACGAAGGCTCGGTTCGTGGAAGGGACGCGAACCTCGAAGTCGACCTGACCCTGTTTCTCGATCAGCATCACCTTCCACGCGAAGCGGAATCCCTCCTCCGTCCACGACGTGTTGCCCGGGTAGGCGAACGACCGGAGCGGCAGCGCGATCTGCACGGCGAAGTGGAGCGCCAGGAGCGCGAAGGCGAGGCGCGGCGATCGAGGAGCCTGCGAGGCGTCCGGGGGCGGCGCCGGCCGCCGGAGGAGCCTGCGGGGCCAGTCGGGCTCGAAGAAGAGCGTTGTGCAAGCAACCATCACCCAGGGGAAGAGGCCGATCGGGAAGAGCCAGCCGGTCGCGGCGTGGAACCCCGCCACGGCCACGTAGGCGAAGGCACGGCTTCGACGCCAGAGGAGCAGTGGAAAGATCGTGAGGTCGAAGGCCGCACCTGCCCAGCTCATTGCGAAGGCCATCCACCGCTGGGCGAGGAGCGGGCCGATGATCGGGAGATCGCCCCTCGCGGCGAGCCAGGTGGCCATCGGCTCGGCGCGAACGAGCCAATCTGCGTCGAGCTTCGCGACGCCCGCGAAGAAATAGACGAGGCCGAGCTGCAGACGCAGGGTCCAGAGCACCCAGGCCGGCACGGTTGAACCGCGCCCGATCGGCAGACACGCACCGAGCAGGAAGAGCAGGCCGATCAGGTAGTGGTGGTTGAGATAGGGCGTCTTGTCGATCACCTCGGTGTAGACGAAGCCGAGGAGGAAGAGCGCCGCACAGAGGCGGGGACGGAACCCCAGGGCGAAGCCGAGAGCGAGCGTCGCCATCGCGCCGAAGACGAGGAGCATCCCCCACTCCGGCAGCGGCCTCACCCAGCCGAAGCCCTCGAAGGGGAAGAAGATCGTCGGCTCGACGTAGATCGTTCGGACCCAGCCGCGGGCGATGAAGCGGATCATCGCCACGGACATGATGAGGCCGAAGAGGAAGCGGAACGCCGCGATCGAGGACGCGTCGACCGGCGCGAGGAGGCGCTCTCGCAGCCTCCCCACCCTGCCCCCGCTCGCGACGCTCCAGGCCAACGTCAGTCGCCGTCGTTGTCGGTGAAGCTCACGGAGAGGCCGAGGGCGCTCGCCATGTCGACGCCGAGGATGCGATAGACCGCCTTCGTCGCGCGGTAGGCCCTCGTCAGCTCGCCGCCCCGATCGTCGAGGTGCTCCTCGAGGGGGCGCGGCAAGGCCTGCACCGCCTTCGTCGCCTCCGAGAGGGCGAGGAGGATCTCCGGGTCGAGGGAGGAGCGGCGCGAGCGCACGTAGTCCGCGAAGCCCGTCCCCTGCACGCCGGCGTAGAGGCCCTCGTAGAGGTGCTGGAGGCCGCGCAGATCGTCGAGCATGTCGTCGACGGCGCGGCCGCTGAAGCGCGACTCGACGAAATCCGGCAGCGGCGTCCCTCCGGTCGTCTTCCCCATCGGCTTGCCGATCTTCCCCTCGACCACCGTGCGGGCCAGGTCGACCATCTGGTTCGCGACCTGCGCGACCGCCGCCTCCACGGTGGGGAAGGCCTGGCTCGAGACACCCGCATCCGCGAGCTCACCGAGCCAGTTCCCGTCGTCGGGCGACCATGCGCTCACCATCAGCGCAGCGCTGCGGCTCAGATCCTCCGCCAGCGCGACGAGGTAGTCGCAGCGGCGGCCGCCGCCGTCCGCGTCTAGGAAGGTCTCAAGGGTCGCCTCTTTCGGCGCGAACAGCAGGTACTCCGCCACGGGCATCCCGCGGGCGACAGTCCCCATCCGGCCCAGGGCGTCGGCGTCGATCGGCTCGCTTCCCGCGAGGACCTCGTCGACGGAGGGCGGGCGCACGGGCCAGAAGTCGACCTTGGGCGCGATCCTCCAGGGCACCTCCTTGGCGGGGCCGATGGCGAAGGCCTCCGACTGCTTCCAGGGCGCCCTCGCCTCAGACCACGCCTTCCGCGCCGCCGCGAGGCCCTCCTCCGTCGGCCCGCCGCAGAACGAGCGCGCCGCGTCGGCGAAGGTGACGGAGCGCGAGGCGAAGTCGCGATAGGTCGGCAGAATCACGGTCTCGCCGAGGGATCGGAGCATCTCCCGCCGGTCGAAGAGGTCCTCTTGCGTGGTGCCGGGATCGGTGCCGCCTCCGCAGCCGTGGAGCGCAACGAAGGGGAGCGCGGCGAACGGGAGGAGCGCGAGGGCGATCAGGTTTCGACGGTTCATAGAGATTCCACGAAGCGGACCAGGGCGTCGCGCTCCTCTCGAGGCAGGTTGCGGAAGTGCTCGCGTGCGTTCTCTGCCTCCCCGCCGTGCCAGAGGATCGCCTCCGCCACGCCGCGGGCCCTGCCGTCGTGCAGCAGGCGGTCGTGGCGGTTCACGGCGGGAACGAAGCCGAGGCCCCAGAGCGGCGGCGTCCGCCAGTCGCGCCCGCCGGCGGCGAAGACCGGACGGTCGTCGGCCAGGTCCTCGCCGAGGTCGTGCAGGAGGAGATCGGTATAGGGGAAAATCACCTGGCGTGAGAGCTGAGGAAGCTCGGGGAAATCGCCCGTCTCGTGGCGCGCGACGTGGCAGGTCGAGCAGCCCGCGTCGCGGAAGAGCTGTCTGCCGCGCAGCACGTCGGGATCCTCCGCCTTCTGTCGCGCAGGCGGCGCGAGGGTCATCGAGTAGAACACCACCCGATCGAAGAACTTCGCCTCGATCTCCGGCGACTCGCCCCGCGGTGCCTCGCGGCAGTCCACCTGCACCTCGGGACACTCCTCCTCGAGGTAGACGGGGTTGGTGATCCCCATGTCGCCGACGAAGGCGCCTGCGGTCTGCTGGCGCACGGTGGGCTGCTCCGCCTTCCAGCCGAAGCGCCCGAGCCGCATCCGCTTCTCGGTGTCGTCCCAGACGAGGTTTGGGCGCCCCGCGATGCCCTTGCCGCTCGCGGCTTGCGCCTCGGCGAGGGCGTGGATCCGCTCCTCGGGGATCGCCTCGAGGAGGCCGAGGCCGATCATCTGGGGCGCGACCCGGGGCGAAACGAGGGCCTGCGGATCCAGGGGACCGAACGCGAGCTGGTCGAAGCCGTAGGTCGGACGCAGCAGCGTGTACGGCTCGCCGTCGCCATACCGGCCGGCCACCTCCGCGTACTCGATCGTCACCTTCCCTTCGGCGGGGACTCCGGGGATCGAGTAGGGCTTGAACTGCGTGCCGTAGCTCGGATCGGGGAGCGGCTCGCCGTGCGGACCTTCGCCGGGCACGCTCAGCCGCACCAGGAAGCCCTCCACCACCTCGTCGACCTTCGGAGGCCTGCCACGTCCATCCTTGGCGTGGCAGGTGGAGCAGGACCGCGCGTTGAACGTGGGACCGAGGCCCTGCCGCGCGGTGGTCGTGGCGGGAAACACGACCCAGCTCGCGTCGAAGAAGCTGTGGCCCGTGTTGAAGAGCGCCCGCTGATCTTCGTCGAGGTTCGCCGCCGGCATGGTGAAGGCGTTGCTGCCGAAGATCATCTGGTTGGTCGTCTCGCCACCGGGCAGCGCCTCGGCGGGATCGACGGCCTCGGCGCCCTCGTTCCCGCCGCACGAGGCCAGGAGGAGGGCCGCAAGGAGCGGCCCCTTCACGGATCGCTTCGCCACGCGAGCCTGGCCTTTCGAGGAGCCGGCGTCAGTCACCGATCGTCACCGTCATTCCGAAGCGCTTGAAGATCTCGAAGAGCCGCTTCTCCTGGGCCCGGAGCGCGTGGATCGCAGCCTGGACCTGAGCGTTGCCCTCGTCGTTGCCCGGCTGGATCGCGCGGTCGAAGGAGGGATCGATCGCCGCCATCGCGGAAACGGTCGCGGCGATCGCGTCGCGGGTCCGGTCGGCGAGCTCGGGATCGACGGCGGCGACCACATCGTAGACGCCGACTCCCTCGACGCGGCTCCCGTCCAGACGCACGTAGCGCCCCAGGAAGACGTTCTCGATTCCCACCGCGTCGAGGAAGACGTCCTGCTGGGTGTTGTCGCTGAAGCAGGACTGCTCGTCCTTCTGCGCGCCCGAGTCCAGGGCGGTCTGGAGCCGGTCGCCGGCGAGCTCGGCGCCCGTCATCTTGATGAGGCCGGTGAGGATCTGCTTCAGCGCTTCGCGCGGATCGAGCGACTCCAGCTCGTTCCGGAAGTTGCCCGCCTCGGGCGCCCACGCGTCGGTCACCTCCTGGAGGTGGTCGACGAGGAGCCCGCCCGCGAGGCGAAGATAGAGACCGCGACGATCCTGGTTGTCGGCCGTGCCGTCCTCGCCGAACACGTAGTCGGTGTGGGGCCGCTCACCGTGGGGCTTACCGAGGCTCTGGCCCCAGAGCAGGAACTCGATCGGGTGGAAGCCGGTGGCGATGTCGTGGGGCTGTCCGTCCTTCTCGTTGAGGGAGACGAGGGTCTCGGCGTCGAGGGTGAGCGAACGGTCGTTGATGATCCCGACGTCGGGACGTCCTTCCACGTAGTCGATGTACTGCTCGTCGATCGGCCACGCGTTGATGTTCGCTTCGAGATCGTTCTCCGGATCGTCGATCGGTCCGTCGTAGAAGCGGAAGGCCTCGGTCTGGGAGTACGGAGCGCGGGCGGCCCTCCACGCTTCGCGAGCGGACTCCATCGTCTCCGCGGTCGGCGTCTCGACCAGGTGCCCGATTGCAGCGTCGAGCTCCTTCGCGCGCTGCAGCGAGTCCTCGTAGCCGGCGCGGACGAGGCGTCCGTAGGTCCGGATCGCGTCGGCCGAGTTGGCGGGCATCTCCAGCGTGGGATTGGTGCTCTTCCCGTCGCCGCTTCCGCAGCCGACGATCGAAATCGCCGCCGCTGCTGCCCATGCCGCCTTCGTCCAGCTCCGCATCATTCGCCCCTTGGATGAGGTTGAGAATTGTTCTCAAGTTCAAGTGTGACGGAGAACTTACTCCTTTCTCGTGCGGCCGCAAGCCCGATCTGGAGCCTGGCGGGCGTCCCTCCGCGCCCCGCCGTCAGCGCGTAATGCCCGGAGGCCCCGTTCGTCTGCAGGGGTGGAAGGCGCCGACGGGACATCCGGTCCCGGATCGGACGCCCAGAACGAAGGGAACGCCATGAAGACCGAGACCTGCTCCTGCAACCCCTGCCACGCCGACGTCTGCAAGTGCTCGAGCCGCGCCGACGCCAAGCCCGCCGCGAACAACGGCTGCTGCTGCGGCGACGCTTGCGGATGCGGCGAGGCCTGCGATTGCCCCACCTCCTGCGGCTGCAACTAGACCGTTCCACCGGAATCGAGGCGCCCCGGGGTCGATCCGGGCGCCTGGATGGCCTCGACGAACGCCCGCGCGTACGATTCGAGGGCGGGGCCGAGGCTCCGGGGCGAGCGCTTGCCGGCCGGGATGCGCGGGTGTAATGCCCGCGCCCCTCGGCCGTCTTCCGATCCCCCGATCGCCCCCGGTGGCGGTCTGGTGCGGAGGATCATCATGGGTTGCTGCGGTTCAAACGACATGCGGGAGTCCCCGACCATCGCCGAGAACCTCTACGGCCAGAACGACCGCTTCCTGCGCTTCGTGGAGCGGCGGGTCGGCTCGAAGGCGCTCGCGGAGGAGATCCTCCAGGACGCCTACGTGAAGAGCCTGACGAGCGCCGGCTCGGTCCGCGACGACGAGTCGATCACCGCGTGGTTCTACCGGCTCCTGCGCAACGCCATCATCGACGGGCAGCGACGCCGCGGGGTGGAGAGCCGGAGCCTCGAGCGCATCGCTGTCGAGCCCGGCGAGGCGGAGCCGCTGCCGGATGCGGCGCTCATGGACGCCGTCTGCTCCTGCGTCGGCGCGCTCGTCGACACGCTCAAGCCCGAGTACGCCGCCGCGATCCGCCGCGTGGAGGTCGAGGGCTCGGCCGTGGGCGCGTTCGCCGAGGAGGCGGGCATCACGCCCAACAACGCGAGGGTCCGGCTCCACCGCGCCCGCGAAGCGCTGCGCCGCGCGGTGACCGAATATTGCGGGAGCTGCGCAGGCGGCGGCTGCCGCGATTGTTCGTGCCAGTCCCCCCGCCCTGCCTGAGGTGATGATGAACGTCCCTGCCGGGGCTCCGCCCTACGGTCTGGCGATCTTCGACTTCGACGGCACGCTCGCCGACTCGATGTCCCGCTTCGGAGAGCACGTGAACCGCGCCGCCGACCGGTTCCGCTTCGGCCGGATCGACGACGAGCGCCTCGAGCGCTTCCGGGACCTCGAGGCCCGCGCCATCGTGAGCGAGCTCGGCGTCCCCCTGTGGAAGTTGCCGATGATCGCCACCTTCATGCGATCGCTCTCGGCGAGCGAGCCCTCCCCGCTCTTCGCCGGCGTGCCGGAGCTCCTGCGACACCTCCGTGCCCGCAGCGTGGTCGTCGCGATTGTGAGCTCGAACTCCGAGCAGAACGTCCGACGGGCCCTCGGCCCGCCGCTGACGGACGCGATCGCCTGCTTCGAATGCGGAGTCTCGATCTTCGGCAAGGCCTCGAGGCTGCGGAGGGTCGTCCGGAGGATTGCCATTCCCCCGGAGCGAGCCATCTACGTGGGCGACGAGCTCCGCGACGCCGACGCGGCCCGCGCCGCGCGCATCGCATTCGGCGCGGTCACGTGGGGCTACAACCGGGAGGAGGCGCTGCGCGCCCGCTCCCCCAGCCACGTCTTCTCCAGCTTCGACGAGATCGCGCGCCGGGTGGCCGGCGCGGAAGCCTGACGCCGGCTACGGCCTCACCACGTTCGCGGACCCCTTCGAACCGGTTCCCCAACAGATCACCCGGCCATCGCTGCGCACGCCGCACGCGTGGTCGTATCCGGCGCTCACGTCGTCGAAGGAATCCAGGCTCGGCCCCGAAGGAACCTGCACGTTCGTATTCCTGCCCCAGCAGAGGACCTTTCTATCCCTGCTCCTGATACCGCAGGTGAAATCCCATCCCGTGCTCAATCGGTAGAACGAATCGGCACTCGGCCCCGGGGGCGCCTGTCCCTTGGAATTGTCGCCCCAGCAGACGACCTTGTCGTCGCTCGATCGCACACCGCAGGTGTGGTCATCTGCAGCGCTCACGATTCGGAACGGGTCGGTGCTCGGCGTATCCGGCGCCTGACCCTTGTCATTCCTTCCCCAGCAGGAGATCTTTTGATCGATGGCTCGGATTCCGCATGTGTGACTGAAACCGGTGCTGACGCTCGTGAACGTGTTGACGCTGGGCTCGGCCGGTGCCTGACCGTAACGGTTGTCTCCCCAGCAGACGACCCTCCCGTCCGCGCTCCGGATCGCGCACGTTTGGTAGTGGCGAGCCGTGAAGCTCTTCCAGGGTCCGGGAGACGGGACCGTGGCCTCTCCGGAGCTCGCGTAGCCGCCTTCGCAGACCACGCTGTGATCGCTGCTCCGCAGTGCGCAGACATGGTTGTTTCCAACGCTCACGCTCTCGACGGGATCGGCCCATGGACCCGCCGGAAGCCCGCCGGTGTTGCCCCAGCAGACCACCCTGTGATCGACGCGCCGGACGGCGCAGCTGGTCGTCAAGCCTGCGGAAACACTGTCGAACGTGTCCAGGCTCCGAATGACGGGCGTCTCGCCGCTGGGACCGTCACCCCAGCAGACCACCCGGCGATCCGGATACCGCAGGGCGCAGAAGTGCGAATACCCGGCGCTCACGCTCTCGTAGGCTCCGAAGCTCGTTTCGGTCGTCGTCTCCCCGCGCCCGAGATTGTCGGGCTTCATACAGACCACCTTGCGGTCGACGGTCCGAACTCCACACGCGGCCCCCCAGACGCTGATGGTCTCGAACGAGTCGGCACCGGTGTCGGGCGTGTTCGATCCCCAACAAACCATCTTCCTGTCGCGGCTCCGCACGCCGCAGGTGTAGGTGCTCCCTGCGCTCACGCTCTCGAAGGCATCCGCGCTGGGCCCCGGAGGCGCCATTCCGCCGTAGTTGTCTCCCCAGCAGAGCACCTTCCGATCCGACGCGCGGATGCCGCATGCATGCGAATATCCTGCGCTGACGCTGAGGAAGGAGACTCCGGACGGGGCCTGAAGCTGGTTGCTGCCGTTGTCGCCCCAGCAGACCACCGTTCCGTCTCCGGCCCGGACCCCGCATGTGAAATAGCGCCCGCCGCTCACGCTCGCGAAGGACTCCGACGGCGGGGCCTGGCTCTCGCCGTCGCCGTTGGACCCCCAGCAGATCGCCCGGCCGTCGCCCCTCCGTACAGCGCAGGTATGGTAGACGCCGGCGCTCACGCTCTCGAACGCGTCCGTACCGGCCGGAACCGTCGACTGTCGAAACGTGTTGGATCCCCAGCAGAACAGCTTGTGGTCGCTTCGAACCGCACAGGTGTGGGACGAGCCGGTGCTGATGCTGTCGAAGCTCGGCACGACGGCCCGCGCCGCCGTGGACCAGCCGATGGCACCTTCCGATCGCACTTCGACCCGATAGTACCGGCCGTCGTCCAGCAGGGGCTCGCGGTCGATCTCTCCAGAGTCGATGAACCCCGGGAGGTCCTCGTAGGCCTCGTCGGCGTCTCGAGTCGAGCGCTGCCACTGATAGGAGAGTCCACCGGACCCGACCGAGGTGAAGCCCCTGTAGCCGACGACGATCGGCGAGGCCTCGCCAGGACCGTCGGCGGTGATGGCCCGCACTTCGTACTGCGAGGGCGCCGGCGGCCCGAACTCGGGATCGGCCTCGAGCCTCAGCTCCACGTAGTTGCCGAAGTTATCGGAGGTTGCGACCGCGGCTGCGGTGAGCTCGAATCCCGGAGCGTCGAAATCGACGAACGAGGTCGCGTCCCCTGCGCCCATCCATTCGCCATCGTCGCGTCGCACCTCGTAGCCGATCACGTCGGCGGCGGCGCGCCCTCCCACCACGTTCGCAGAGGCACGGATGCCGGCGGATGTCGACGCCACAACCGCGTACGCGTGTGGCGGGGCACCGATGGCAGGTACCCGCCACGAGACCTCGACGGCGTCGGTGCGGGTCCCCTGGGTGGCGGTGACGGAGGCCGGCGGGCCCAGCTCTCCTGGCATCGCTGTGGT
Organism: Vulgatibacter incomptus; assembly: GCF_001263175.1. Classification (GTDB taxonomy): domain Bacteria; phylum Myxococcota; class Myxococcia; order Myxococcales; family Vulgatibacteraceae; genus Vulgatibacter; species Vulgatibacter incomptus. The sequence continues at coordinate 2,795,248 of NZ_CP012332.1, forward strand.
GTCTGCATACGAAGTCGCGGCCACGTCCAGGAGCGCGATCTCGGCTCCATCCCGCAGCACCGAGTATCCGGTGATCACGGGGGCGCTGCGGGAGGCCGAGACGGGGTTCGACAGTGCGGACTGCGTCTCGGTGACCGCGACTACAATGTATTCGTGACTCGAGCCCCGCTCACCGCGAGGTCGATCCCATGAAAGACCGGCGGCTGCCGTCGACGCCACGACCCAGAGCGTCGGCGCACCGATCGATCCCGGCGAAGCGGATTCGTCCGATCGGGACCGGGTATCGGCGTCGGCGACCGCGAGCTCCTCGCCGTCGCGCTCGATCCGATAGCCCGTGATCGAAGGCGCGCTGCGTCCGCCCACGACGTTCGCCGAGGGCGGGCCCGAGCCCAGATCGGACTCGGCGAGGACGCGGTAGGAATGTGCTTCGCCAGGGCTCGCCGAGGGCGCGACCCAATCGAGAACGAGGGCGTCGCCCGTTTCACGAACGGTGAGGGCCGGCGCGCCCAGCCCGCCCGGAGCTGCGCTCGCGTCGTCGTAGGTCGAGACCGGGCCCACGGACGCGAGGCCTCGGCCGTCGCGCTCGATCAGGAAGCCCGTGATCAGAGGGGCCCTGCGAAGCCCCATGGCGGAAGCGGAAGCGGTCCCTTCGGGATACGCGGCGACCACCTCGTAGGAGTGGCTCGCACCCGGAAAAACGGGAGGAGCCTGCCACTCGAGCCGCACCGAATCCTCGAGGGGCTCCAACGTGACGACGGGAGCGCCGAGGCCCCCTGGAGTCGCCGCACGGTCCTCGAAGGAGGTGGCGTCGCCCGGCAGCGTCGCGACGGGAACGCCGTCACGCTTCACCGTGATCGCGGAGAGCGCCCGGTCGGGTGAGGACCAGGCGAGCCGGACCGCGTCCACCTCGTCCGTCGACGCGGTGAGGCCTTCGAGGTGCAGCGTCTCCCCGTTCGTCTCCGGCTCCCTCGGGGCTTCGCCTACACAGGCCCCGAGCGACAAGCAAAAGACCACGGCCCAGCGTTCGAGCCTACCCATGCGTCCACTCCGAGAACGGTCGATCCGGTGAATTTCGCGCGCACATATACCACGTGCTCGCGAACCCACTTCGACTCGTCTCGTCGCCGCGTATTCAACCGAGGATGGGCAGGTCCTCTCCGGCGAGGGGGAAGCGGCTCGCGGCGTCCAGGCGGTCGACGCCTGCGAGCCGCCGCAGCGCGCGGTGGACGTGCACCGGCTTGAGGCGGATGCCGCGGGCGTCGAGCTGCAGGGTCCGCGGATCGACCGTCAGCGGGCGGTGCCGCTCATCGGTGGCGCCGACCACTCGGTTCCCCGGGATGCCGGCGCCGATCAGCATCATGCTCGTGATCGACCAGTGGTCCTTGCCGTTGTCCGAGTTGTACGACGGCGTGCGGCCGAAGTCCGAGCCAACCGCGACGACGATCCGATCGGCGATCCCCTTGTCCTCTGCCTCGGCGAGGAGGAAGTCGACGCCCTCGAGGAGCATCTGCAGCCGCGGGATGTGGGTGGCGTCGTGGTTCCCGTGGGTGTCGAAGCCGCCGAGGTTGAGGTTCGCGCTCACGGTGATCCCGGCGCGGTAGGCTGCGACCGCGACCTGGGCCTGGCGCTTCAGGGGGTTGTTGGAGTCGTCGAGGGGCGACGGCAGCATCTCCGACAGGCGCTGCAGCTCGTCCTGCCCGGCGCGGGCGTTGACGAGCATCGAGAGCGAGCGGCGCACCCTGGGGAGCCGCTCCCTCTGGAGGAGCGACTGGATCCGCTCCTCCTGCGCCTTCGCGATCCGCTCGCTCGTCGACTGCGAGTGGATGAACGAATCGGGGTTGTTCGGGTCCGAGCGGTTCGGGAAGGCGATGCGCGAGAGGGCGCCCATGTTGCCCGCGCGGCTCAGCGCGACCAGCCCGGCGGTGTCGTCGAAGCCGCCGCTGCTCAGGAACGCCATCGGCTTGTCCTTGCCGAGGCCGCCCGCCACCAGCGCCGCGAGGGCCGGCAGCCCTTCCTGGAGGCTGCCGCTCCAGACGTTGCGCTGGCCGCTGTCGTGGCTGTTGGTCTCGGTGTCGAGTCCGTTCACCACGAGCAACCGCTTCCAGTGCTTCTCGAAGAAGGCCTGGTTGCCGCCGACCGGCGCGTACCGGATGTTGCCCGCCGTCAGGATGTCACCGACGCCGTACGACTTGTTGACCGGGCTGGCCTCGTCGGCCGAGAGCCTGCCCTTTGGATCGCAGAGGCTGGTGGGATCCCAGCCGCCGTCGGCGTTAACGAAGACCCAGAGCGGCCCCCGGTAATCGACGCTCGCCGCCTCGGCGCGGCGGATCCCCGCAGGGAAGGAGAGCGCCAGTCCGGCGCCGGCTGCCAGCTTGAGAAAATCTCGACGTTCCATGGCGCGCTCCTACTCGTGGAGGAACTTGTAGTCGCTCAGCAGATAGGTGGTGACCGCCATCCAGGCGCGGATCGTGTACCGGCTGTCGTCCTCGACCTTGAGGGCGTCGGGGAGGGGCTCGCGGGTCCAGAACTCCCGGTTCGCGCGGCAGTTCCCGGGCAGCCAGCGGCTCTCGGCGTTCTTGGCGACGGCGTCCCGCCCGTCCCTCCAGGTGTCGACGAAGAGCCGGTAGGAGCGCTCGAGCTCGGGATCGCCCACGGGAAGGGTCTCGCCCAGCAACCGCTGGTGCAGGTAGCGGATGTTCTCTCGGATCGCGTCCACTGCGCCGGGGATCTCGAAGCCGTTCGCGTCCTCCGGCTCGTAGCCGAGCTCCACCAGCGGGAGGAGCTTGCGCTCGTGCGCAGGAGCGGTGAGGTCCCAGGGCACGAACCAGCACGCCACCTCGTTCGCCATCCTCTGCGCCACGTTGGCCATCACGCCGTTCGGCGCCGAGATGCGGTCGGTGACGGCCTCCGAGTCGATGCCGCCGTAGAAGATCAGGTACTGGTTGCGGTCCGTGAGGTAGTCGGGCGTGTCACCCCAGACGCGCCACGGGAAGCCGGTCGTCGCCCAGATCTTCGCGTTGAGCTGCTCGGGGCCCAGGAAGCGCGCCGTCCCCACGTCGTCGAACGCCTCCTCCTTCCCGGCCATCACGTTGTAGGCACGGAACCACGGGCTCATCACCAGCCGCTTCACCACCCCCTTGAAGTTCTGGTTCTCCCGCGTGAACGCGGTCGCGATCTCCTTGAAGAGCTCGTTCTGCGCCTCGTAGGCGTCCTGCCGCAGCTCGTAGTCGGGAGCGAGCGGATCGGCCGGCGGCGTCAGCGGCGCCTGGCCGGTGAGCATCGTGTACGCGGTGTAGACCGTCGAGGTCGCGAAGAGCGGATCCGCCGCGATCTCCTTCCCGAGCCAGGGAAGGCTCTGGCGCCGCTGCTCGAAGGGGATCGTGCGATCCTTGAAGCCGGGCGGGAGCATGTCCTTGTGCCAGCCGTCCGCCGGAGGGCGGTACCGCCCGCGCTCGTCCCAGTTCTGGAACGCGCCCGCCACCGGGTCCATGTTGTTGTGACACACGGTGCAGTTCGGGTTGTACATCGTCGGGTTGAAGTCCTCGATCGACGTGGGATCGACGGGACGCTCGGCGAGCTTCAGCAGGTCGGTCGCGAGGAAGAACTGGTAGACCATCCGCGCGCGCTTACGGTTCCGGTTCGTCGACGTGGTGGGGAAGCGGTTCAGGAACATCGGCGAGCCGAGCACGCCTGCCAGCTCACCCTCCTTCAACCGCCCCTCGCGCCACTCCCTGGGATCCAGCGGATCCTTGAACCGGAGGTCGTCCATCCCGTAGACCTTGGCGGAGAACGGGTTCACGAGGCGGTAGTCGGCGGTGAGGATCTCGCCGAAGGGCCGGTCGTTCCGGACCACGTGCGCCACCAGCTCCAGCGGCTCCCGCGCGACGGACTCGTTGGTCCATCGCTTCGCCTTGGCGAAGAGCTCGGGATCGGTCGTCGCCTCGTCGAGGTCGACGTGCCAGCGGCGGTTGGGGAAGTCGGCGGCGTCGAGGAGGTCGACGGCGCGGTTGCCCAGCACGTAGCGATCCGTGAGGAGGCGATCGTTGAAGGCCACCTTGAGGCGGTCGAAGAACGACTCCTCCGTCATCATCTCGTCGACGATCGACTCGATCGCCGATTCCCCGACCGTCGCCACCCGCGCGTCCTCCTCCTCGGTGGGGAGGCGGCCTACTATGGCGAGCGCGGCCTTGCGGAGGGTGGACCGTGCGTCGAGGATGTCCAGGCCGCGATAGAAGCCCGACAGATCCGGCGAGCCGCAGGTGACGGGGTTCGCGAGGCGGCCGATCAGCTCCTGGAGGGCCTTGTACTCCGGGCCATCCTTCGCGATCTGCAAGCCGCCGCCGTGCTCGATCTGGTTGCTCGGCTTGAGCAGCAGCAGCGAAGTGCCCCGGATCTCGTAGCTCGCGATGTGGGCGACCTTGGCGAAGTTGGCCTCCATGAAGCCGGTCTGTGTAGCCGGCTGCAACACCATGTTGGATTTGTTCGCCTGACCTGCCGAGTTGTGGCAGGCGTAGCACTTCTCCGAGAGGATCGGCGCCCAGACCTTCTTGGCGAAGAAGCGGTCGTTGGAGAGGCACTCCTCGTCCCCGCCGGATTTGTCACTGCCGCACGCCCCGATCAGCGCGGCGGCCAGCGCGAGCGCTGTCGTCCTCAGAAACCCATGTCGCATGAACGGGCTCCTTCCGAGATGTCGCCGGGTCATCCCCGACGTGGATTTCAGAATTTTTGAGCGCTCAGGGTCGCACGGACTTGGAGGCCGGGCAAGCAAGAGGGCGGTGTCGCCGAGCACCAGGAGGAAGCGCGAGTAGGTGGCCGGCGTTATTCTCCCGACATGCGTTCCGCTCCCCTGCCCGACCGACCGTTTCGCGTTCTCTTCGTCTGCCTCGGCAACATCTGCCGCAGCCCGCTCGCCGAGGGCCTCTTTCGCCGGCACGTGGAGGAGGCAGGCCTGGCCGGCCGCATCGAGATCGCCTCGGCCGGCACCGGCGCCTGGCACGTGGGCAAGCCGCCCGACAAGCGCATGTGTGCCACCGCCAGCAAGCGAGGTGTGGACATCTCCCACCAGCGAGCACGGCACCTGTGCGCCGAGGACCTGCGCCGGTCCGACCTCGTCCTCGCGATGGATCGCGAGAACCTCGCGAACATCCGGGCCCTCGGCTCGGCCGATCTCTCCTCGAACGTCGTCCTCTTCCGCCACTTCGATCCGGAGCCGGGCACCGGCGAGGTCCCCGACCCCTACTACGGCGGCGACGAGGGCTTCGCCGAGGTCTTCGACATCGTCGACCGCACGTCACGGGCGCTGCTGGGCGAGCTGCGAAGGGAACACGGATTCTGAGCCGTCCCCGACGGTCCGAATGACGGCAACAACCTCGAAGCCGTCTGCCACCGCCCGGAGTAGTCGGCCCCGCGCTTTGCGTTCAAGCCCCTCGGACGTCGTCGAGGTCGGCTCGGGACTTCGTGTAGTGGTAGCGGAGCTGCGGCTCGTCGTAGCGGCTCGGGTGGCCGACGGGGCAGGCGTCGCGGACGGCGACCCAGTCACGCCACGTAGCGGCGGGCGAGGACATCGCTCGCGCGAGGGCCTTCTGGCACGGGGCGGAGCATGAGGCGCATGCCGGTTCGGCGTCCGGAGGGGACGGCGGCGGCGCGTCGGCGTCCACGACGATGACGGCGCGCAGGGCGATCCACGGTCCATGCTCCGGATGGATGGCCAGGTGTGCGGGACCCCTGTGGGCGAAGCCGCTGGCCTGGGCGACATGGAGCATCGAGACGAGACGGCTGCCGCCCTCGTGGGAGAAGCGCACCTCGATTCGGGCGGGGAGGTCCCGGGCGCAGGCACTCACGGTCTCGGTGACGTAGTGGTCGATCGGGTGCGGATGGCGCTTCAGCTCGGGGCTGGCGCGGTAGGCCTCGACGAACCGTGGCCACAGCTCGCGCGTATTGCCGACGAGCACGGCGAGCGCACGCTCGCGCTCGAAGAGAGGTAGCGGCGTCAGCCTCGCATGCTGCCGGATCGCCTCGTTGTAGAGCGACGCGTCGAACGCGTGAACGAGATCGAGCCCGGCTGGGAGCAATCGCTCGGCGAGGCGGTCGCGGAAGCTGGATGCGTGCAGGTCCATGGTCTCTGCTGGGATCGCACGAGCGATTCGAGAATGCCATCCCGACCGGAGGAGCAGCCGACGCGAGCAGGCCGCTTCAGGTCGGTTCGACGCGATCCTCGTCGACGGGGTTTCCGGCGCGCGGAATGTCGACGCAGAACGTCGCGCCGTGGCCGAGCTCGCTCTCGACCCGGATCCGCCCACCAAACCGGTCGACGATCTGCCGGACGATCCAGAGGCCCAGGCCGAGGCCGCCTGCACGCATCGTCTTGATCCTCTCGAACGGCTCGAACACGCGGTCCTGATCCTCCGGCGCGATGCCGATTCCGTGGTCCACGACGACCAGGTGCGCCATGGCGGCGTCGCCGCTCCCCGCGACCTTCACCGGCTTGCCGGCGCCGTATTTGAGCGCGTTCGAGAGGAGGTTGGTGATCACCTGGTCGAGGCGGATTCGGTCCCACCTGCCCACGATCCCGGCGGGCGCTTCGAGCGCGATGGCGCATCCGGCGAGCTTGGCCTGCTCGCCCATGCGCTCGACCACTTCGGCCGCGACCTCGCCCAGGTCGACGTCCTCGAGCTGCAGGTCGAGGCGCCCGGCCCGGGCCCGAGAGACGTCGACGAGCTCGGTGACCAGGCCGTTGAGCTTCTCGAGCTGGCGTCGTGCGACGGCGAGCTTGGGTTCGAATCGTTCGCCGCCCGGGAGCTTCCGAATCGCCAGGTCGATCTGGTCGAGCTGGAGCCCCAGCGTCGTGATCGGCGTCCGGAGCTCGTGGGACGCGATGGAGATGAAGGCCTCGCGGGCCTTCACGGAGCGCTCCGCCCGCTTCTTTCCCGCCTTCTCGGCCTCGTAGAGGCGCGCGTTGTCGGTGGCCACCGCGGCGATCTGCGCGAGCTGGACGAGGATCTGCTCGTCCTCCTCGTCGAACTCCCCCTCGAACTTGTCGGAGAGCTGGATGATCCCGATGTTCTCGCCACGCCGATCGACGATCGGCACGGCGAGCCATCCCCTCATGGGAGGATGGCGCGCCGCAGCCCAGCTGAACCCGCGGAATGCCGGATGGCTCTCGAGCTCCTCCTGCGTGAGCCGATAGGGGCGGTTCTTCTCGACGACGAGGCGATAGATTCCGGTCCCGTCGGGCTTCTCGTCGTAGGTGCGCCAGGCCGCGTACTTGTCGGAGAGCGAGATGGCGTTGACGGCCTGGGAGAGGTCTTCACCAGCGGTGAAGCTGGTGATGGACTGGTGGCAGCCCACGACCAGCCGCGCTTGCTCGGCGACGACCTGGAGGACCTCGGCGAGCGTCAGGGAGGAGTTCATCGCGACGGTGGCTCGGCTGAGCCCTCGGAGCTTGGCCAGGAAATCCGCCCTGGATGCCCCCTCCTTCGACCGACCTCCGCCCATGGATCCGCCTCGTGGCTCCAATTTAGGGATCCACGGCGGCCCGGATCGAGGTGGTCAGCGCCCGGCGACGAGCTCGCCGATGAGCACGTGGTAGCTCACCCGTCCGTCGAAGCTGCGCAGCAGGCGCCGGAGCGCTCCAGAGGGCATCGGGCGGTAGCCCTCCTCCGCGACGCGGGCGCCGATCGCCTCGAGGTGCCGCACGAACGCGAGACCGCCGTCGAAGCGGGCCTCTAGCTGCTCCTCGGCGACCACCGTGGCCATCCGCGCCAGCTCGTGCCTCGAAGGGAATCGGCCGATGCCCGAAGGGATCCCCTCGGACCGGAGGAACCGACGCCATTCATGGAAGGTCTCGGCCCCCGGGATGGAGAAGACCATCCGTCCGCCGGGCCGCAAGCAGGCCGAGAGGCGGGCCAGGCCGGCGCCGAGGTCGTCGAACCACTGGAAGGCGAAGCTGGACACGACGAGGTCGAAGCCGCCCTCCTCGAGGTCCGGCCACTCGCCGTCCATCACGCGGAAGATCCGGCCCTCGGCTTCGCCGACCTGCTCCCTGCAACGCTCGAGCATCGCCGGAGACAGATCGGTCACCCAGAAGCGGCGATCGGGCAGCGCCGACACGAGCCGCTTCGTGAGGAGCCCCGTCCCGCACCCGATCTCGAGGATCCGGGCGCCAGCGGCAGGGGGCGCCTCGAGCACCAGCGCGGCGACCCGGCTCGCGACCTCCTGCTGGGCGCCCGCGCCTTCGTCGTAGCTCGCGGCTGCCGCCGAGAACGCACGGCGCACGCGGTCCTTACGCGGAGTCGAATCGGGCGCCGTCACCACGACCGCTCTCACGAGAGCCCCCGCAGAAACGCGTCCAGCTCCGACGCACACCATTCCGGATGGCTCCAAGGCAGGAGGTGGCCCGCCTCCTCCCGCACACGCAGGCAGCCGGCGGGAAAGCTCGCGCGGCTCATCGCCTCGGGCACGATCGGATCTGCATCACCCGCGAGCGCGAGGAGCGCGCCGTGGTGCGCGCCGAGCGCCTCTCGCAGGTCCCACTCCGCCAGCCAGTCGAGGCCCTCGGCGAGCCGGTCGGGCGCGAGATCGTGAACTTCGGGATCGTCGACGCCGCAGCGCCGGAGGAAGTCGCCAGCCACCTCCGCGGGGCGCTCGCGGAGACGCGATCGCATCCGGTCGAGGAGGCGCGGGTGGACGCCTTCGGGAAAACCCTCGCCGCGCGTGAACCGCGGGAATCCGTTGATCGCGACCAGCCCGTCCCATGGGCGTTCCCGGAGCAGCCAAGCGAATCCCAGCGAGTGGCCGACGCCGACGAGCGGGCGATCGGCCGGGAGCTCGGGCAACGAGGGCGGGCCGCGAAAGCCGAGGTCCACCGCGACCGTCTCGACGCCGCGGAGGGCGGCGCTCATCGGAGCCCAGAAGGAGGGGGCGAATCCCCACCCGTGCGCCAGGACGACGAGGGGCCGGTTCATGCCAGATCCTGCAGCGCCGCGATCGTCGCGTCCGCGAGGCGCTCCACGTCCTCGCTCCGGTGGGCAGCGCTCAGCGAGAAGCGCAGGCGGCTCGTGCCCTCCGGGACGGTCGGCGGCCGGATCGCGGCGGCCATGAAGCCCTCCTCTTCCAGCCTTCGCGCGATGGCGACCGCGAGGCGATCGGCGCCGACGATCGCCGGCACGATCTGGGTGGTGGACGGGCCCACGTCGATGCCGGCGGCGCGCAGCCGATCCCTGAAGGACGCGGCGTTCCGTTGCAGGCGGAGGCGGTCGGCGCCCATCGTCGGGACGAGATCGAGGGCGGCGTCCATCGCGCCTAGGACCGCCGGCGGCAAACCCGTCGAGTAGACGAGGCCCGAGCAGCGATTCACCAGGTAGTCCCGCAGCGGCTTCGAGCACGCCACGTAGCCGCCGAATCCACCGAGCGCCTTGCTGAAGGTGCCCATCACGAGGCCGATCCGGTCGCCGAGGCCCGCGGCGAGTCCGAAGCCGTCCTTGCCCAGCACGCCCGTCGCGTGGGCCTCGTCCAGGTAGAGGAACGCGCCGAATCGCTCCGCGAGCGCCACCAGGGCGGGGACGTCGGCCTGGTCGCCGTCCATGCTGAAGACGGACTCGGAGACGACGAACTTGGGGGCGGAGTCCGCCTGGTGCCGGATCAGCAGGGCCTCGAGGTGATCGAGGTCGAGGTGGCGGAACCGGAGCTGGCGGACGCCCGCCGCCCGGCATCCCTGGTGGATGCTCGCGTGGTTCAGCTTGTCGCTGAAGACCAGCGGCTCCTTGCCGAGGATCCGAGCGTCGAAGAGCGCCGGGAGCACGCCGGCGTTGGTCTGCCAGCCCGAGGCAAGGACCATCGCCGCCTCGGTGCCCTTGGCGGCCGCCACCTTCTCCTCGACCTGCGCGAAGGGTTCGAGGTTGCCGCTGATGAGCCGCGACGACGAGGCCCCGGCGCCCCACCGCTGGGCGAAATCCGCGGCCCGGCGCGCGAGCTCCGGATGGCGCGATAGGCCCAGGTAGTCGTTGGACGAGAAGTCCAAGAGGGTCCGGCCGCCGTGGGAGACGCGGCCGCCCTCAAGGCGCTCCACCGCGCGGAGCGCCCGGAGCCTCCCTGCGCTCTCGAGGTTCGCGAGCGCGTCGATCCAAATCCGGTCCAAGGCCATGCCGGGCCGTTTCTATTCGCACCGGGCGCGAGTCGCAAACGGTTCCGGTCGCTTGCCCCGGGCGGCGCCACGTGGAAGTGTGCGCGCCATGAAGAGAGACTTCCGGATCCTCGGGCTGCAGCAGATCGCGGTTGGCGGCAAGGACAAGGCCGCGCTCCGCCGCCTCTGGGTGGACCTGCTGGGCCTCCAGCCCTCGGGGACCTTCCGCAGCGAGCGCGAGAACGTCGACGAGGACATCACCACCCTCGGCGTCGGGCCCTTCCGGGTGGAGGTCGACCTCATGCAGCCGATCGACCCCGAGAAGAAGCCCAAGGTCGACGACCCCCCGCTGAACCACCTGGGCCTCTGGGTGGACGATCTGCGCGCGGCCGTCGCGTCCCTCGAGGCACAGGGGATGCGCTTCACGCCCGGCGGGATCCGCAAGGGCGCCGCGGGCCACGACGTCTGCTTCATCCATCCGAAGGCGAGCGCCGAGCTCCCCCTGTCGGGCGAGGGCGTGCTCATCGAGCTGGTACAGGCACCTCCCGACGTGATCGCGGCCTTCGACGCCGCGGGCGCTTGATAGGGGAGTCGGCTCGTTGATCCGGGCAGCGATCTTCGACATGGACGGCCTCCTCATCGACTCCGAGCCGTTCTGGCAGGAGGCCGAGCTGGAGGTCTTCGGCGACCTCGGCGTGCCGATCACGCGGGAGGCCTGCGTGGAGACCCGGGGTCTCCGGCTGGACGAGGTGGTCGCGCTCTGGAGCCGGCGCTATCCCTGGCAGGGCCCGAGCCTCGCCGAGGTGCACGGGCGAATCCTCGAGGCGATGGCGTCGCTCATCCGCGCGAGGGGCGGGCCGATGCCGGGCGCACTGGAGGCGATCGAGCTCATGAGGCGGCGCTTCGGCCCGGTGGCGATCGCGACGTCGTCGCCGCCGATGCTGATCGAGGCCGTGCTCGAGAAGCTGGGCCTCGGTGGCGCCTTCGACGTGGTCCACTCGGCGCAGGGCGAACCCTACGGAAAGCCACATCCGGCGGTCTTTCTCTCGGCGGCGAGGCTGCTGGACCTGCCGCCGACCGACTGTGTCGCCCTGGAGGACTCGCTGGCCGGCGTGATCGCCGCGAAGTCGGCGAGGATGGCCTGCATCGCGGTGCCCGAGGAGGCGCAGCGCACCGACCCGCGCTTCTCGATCGCGGATCGCGTCCTGCCCTCGCTCGTCGAGCTGCCGCGGGTCGAGTGGGACGCGATCGCCGTCGCGCGGCGGTGACGTTCGATCGCGGATTGGATCGGAAACGAAGACGCGGCTCGCCGACGTGCAGGTCACGCCGAGGAGCCGCGCAGTAGCCGGCGGCGGCAGGTCGAGCCTGCCGCCATCAGCGGTCAGTTGGCGCCGAGGGGCTCCTGACCGTAGCCGATGGTCGCAGCGAAGAGGCTCAGATCGTCCTCCCCGATCCCCGCCTGGCCATTGTCGTTGCTGCCCCAGCAATAGGTGAGGCCGTCCACGTTGATGCCGCACGCGTGGGAGCCGCCGTGCACGATCTGCTGCCAGCGGAAGGCGCCCGTGAACGCTTCGGGAGCGTTCTTGTCGCGCGAATCCCCCACCCCGAGCTGCCCGAGGTTGTTCTCGCCCCAGGCGAAGCCCTCCCCGTCCTGCGCGATGGCCGAGCTGAAGCCCGATCCGGCGGCGAGGGCGACGAAGCTCCTCGAGCCGGAGACCTTGGCCGGAGCCGAACCGCCGGCGGTCCCACGCCCGAGCTGACCGTGGTTGTTGGAGCCCCAGCACCAGACCGCTCCATTGATCTCCATCCCGCACGCGTGCGCGGAGCCCAGGGCGATGTACGTGAAGAAGCGACCGCCCGAGACCTGCTCGGGATTCGCCGCGTCCGAGCCCGCCGAGCTCTTGCCGAGCTGGCCCATCGAGTCGCTGCCCCAGCACCAGGCCTTGCCGGCGTCGTCGACGCCGCAGGTGGTATCACCGCCCGCCGCGATCGCGTCGAAGATCATGCCGCCCTTCACCTCTGCCGGCTGGGCGGTCTCCTGCTGGCTCCCGTTTCCGGTCTGCCCGTGGGAGTCGCTGCCCCAGCACCAGGCCTTCCCCTCGTCGGTCAGGCCGCAGGTGTGGCCCTGGCCCATGGTGAGGCTGTGGAGCGGAGGCGTCTGGACCGCCGCGACGGCGGCGCCTCCGCCCCAGCAGAAGACCTTGCCTTCCGCCGAGACCCCGCAGGTCCGGTCTCCGCCGGCGGCGAGCTCCGAGAACGCCTGCTCGGCGCCGAAGCGGACCGGCAGGTTCGAGCGGGCGCCCTCACTGCCGAGCGCGCCGGCCGCGTTGGAGCCCCAGCACCAGGCGGCGCCACCCAGGGTGAGCGCGCAGGTGTGGCGGTCGCCCGCGACGAGCTGCGCGAACCGGTGGACCGTGCGCGCCGACGAGGTCGTGGTGAGGTCCCCGAAGGTGGCGGTGACCGTGACCGGCGTCGCGTTCAGCTTTCGACCGGTGGCCAGGCCGGTCGGGTCGATGTCGATGGTGGACGGATCGCTCGAGGTCCACTCGAGGTTCCGGCGCTTGAGGAGCCGGCCGTTCGCCGACTTGAGCTCCGCGACGATCTGCAGCGTTCCGTCGACCGGGACCCGGAGCGTCTTCGGCACGATGCCGATGGAGACCGGCTCCACCTCGTTGACCACGATCTCGATCGAGCCTTCGGCGCCGCCGGCCGAAGCGGTGATCGTCGCCTTGCCGAAGGTCTCGCCCTTGACCAGCCCTTCCTTGGTCACCGAGACGATCTCGGAGTCGCTCGAGGCCCAGACGAGCGTCACGTCCTCGACCACCGTGCCGTCCTTCGCAAACGCCGTCGCGATCAGGGGCCGGGTATCCTGCTCGTCGAGCACGAGCTCGGAAGGATCGATCTCGATGCGCGAGATGGCGGACTCCTTCTTGTCGCTCGAGCAGCCGAAGGCGACGAGCAACGGAAGAAGGACGATGATTCGCTTCATGAAACCCCTCGAAGTCTGGAGTAGGGCTCCGAGGATACACCATGAGAGGCGTCGCGCGATCACATGAGATCGGGCGCCGCCTCCTCCCCCTCGGCCTCCTCCTCGGCCTTCACCGCGGGGAGCGCCTCGGCGAGGACCTCGTCGACGGTGTCGACCAGCACGATGTGCATGTCGTCACGGACTTCCTTCGGGAGCTCCTCCAGGGCTCCCTCGCTGCGCCGGGGGAGGATCACCACGGGAATGCCCGCGCGATGGGCGGCCAGGACCTTGTCGCGGATCCCTCCCACGGGGAGCACCTTCCCGCGGAGCGTGATCTCTCCGGTCATGGCCACGTCGGGCCGCAGGGCGACCCCGCTGACCAGCGACACGAGGGCCGCGAGGATCGCGACGCCGGCCGAAGGCCCGTCCTTGGCGATGGCGCCGGACGGCACGTGGACGTGGACGATCCTCCGCAGGAAGATGTCGGGCTCGATCCCGAGGCGGGTGGCGTTCGAGCGGAGCCAGGAGAGCGCCGCCTGTGCCGACTCCTTCAGGACACTCCCGAGCTTGCCCGTGAGGATCAGCTTCTCCTTCCGGCCGGGCATCATCGTGGCCTCGACGAAGAGGGTCTGGCCGCCGGCGGGGGTCCACGAGAGGCCGGTGGCGACGCCGGGCCGGTCCACCCGCTCGGCGAGCTCGTCGAAGAAGCGCCTGGGTCCGAGGAAGTCGTGCAGCTCGTCGGGAAGGACGGCGATGGGAGTGGGCTTGCCCTCGCCGATCCGCCGCGCCGACTTGCGGAGGATCGTGGCGAGCTCCCTCTCGAGGTTGCGGACGCCCGCCTCGCGCGTGTACTCGCGAATCACCTTTCGGAGGACGTCGTCGTCCAGCTCGACCTCCTCGGCGTCCAGGCCGTTGCTCCGCAGCTCCAGGGGCAGGAGGTGGCGGACGGCGATCTGCACCTTCTCCTCTTCGGTGTAGCCCGCGAGCCGGAGCACCTCCATTCGATCGAGGAGCGCCGGAGGGATGGGCTCGGTGGTGTTCGCGGTGCAGATGAAGAGCACCCGCGAGAGGTTCACGGGAACGCCGAGGTAGGTGTCCACGAATTCGGAGTTCTGATCGGGATCGAGGACCTCCAGCAAGGCGGCGGACGGATCCCCCTGGAAGCTGGCGCTGAGCTTGTCGACCTCGTCGAGCATGAAGACGGGATCGGAGACACCGACGCGGCGAAGGGACTGGACGATCCGGCCCGGGAGCGCGCCGATGTAGGTCCTTCGGTGGCCGCGGATCTCGGCCTCGTCGTGGATCCCGCCTAGCGAGGCGTGGACGAACTTCCGGCCCAGGGCGCGGGCGATCGATTGACCCAGGGAGGTCTTGCCGGTCCCTGGCGGGCCGACGAAGCAGAGGATCGGCTCGCGGCGGAGGGGACGCTGGAGCGCGGTGGGAACGAAGCCTTCTTTCTTCTCCGGACCCTTGGCCGGCTTCTTGCCGGGCTTCTCGTCAGACGGGGCCTCCTCCCCGGCTTCCTTCGCGGCCTTCTTTTCGGCCTTCTCTTCGGCCTCCTTTGCCGCCGCCTTTGCTTCTTCCTTCGCCGATCCCTTCGCGGATTCCTTCGCGGCCTCCATCGCCGCCTTAGCGGCCCGCTCCACCGCCGCCTCTGCGCCCTCCGTGGGGGCTCCCGTCGCGATCACCGTCCCGGTCGTCCCATTCGGCTTTCCGACCGGCTTGCCTGCGGGCTTCTCGGCAGGCTTCCCGGTGGGCTTCCCGGACGGTTCGCCGCCTTTCTCGCGAGCGGTCGACGGCTCCGCTCCGACCCTGCGTTCGTCCCGGAGCTTCTTCACCGCGAGGTAGTCGACGAGGCGCTCCTTGATCTTGTCGAGGTCGTAGTGGTCCCGATCGAGGATCATCCGGGCCTCGTCGAGGTCGATCGGACCGCCCGTGGTCTTCTTCCACGGCATCGCCGCGATCCACTCGAGCCAGGTCCGGATCATCCCGTGCTCGGGCGAGACCTCGGGGATCCCCTCCAGGCGCGAGAGCTCCCGATCCGCCTCGCGCTTCGCCTCCTCGTTCAGCCCCGCCTCCTCGATCTTCTTGCGGAGCTGCTGGCCCTCCCCGCCCGACTCCCCGAGCTCCTCCTGGATCGCGCGGATCCGCTCGCGGAGGACGTATTCACGCTGTGTGTCCGATATCCTCACTTTCGTCTCGTCGACGATCTTCTGCTCCAGCTCCCGGACCGCGAGATCCTTCTGGATCAGCTCGACGAGATGCTGGAGACGCACCGCGACCGAGTCGAGCTCGAGGAGGTCCTGTCGCACCGGCGTCGGCAGGGGGACCGTCGTCGCCAGGAGGTAGGTCACCTGCAGCGGATCGTCGAAGGCCCGCATCGCGAGGGCGAGCTCGTCCGGGAGCTCGGGCGTGTGCTGGGCGAGCTGGGAGAAGAGATCCTGCGCGGTGCGGGTCAGGGCCTCGAGCTCCGTCTTCCCCGCCCCTCCTTCCTCGGGCGCATCCGAGACCTTCGCGACCATGTAGGGCTCGGTGGAGACATAGTCGTCGATCCGGATCCGGCCGAGGCCCTGGACCACGAGCTGGATCGTGCCCGCGTCGGTGCGATGGAACTGGCGGACCACGGCGGAGGTCCCGACGCGGTAGAGGTCGTCCGGCTCCGCGGGCGAGGCGTCCTCGTTTTGCTGGGCCACGATCGCGATCAGCCGGTCGGTGTGCATCACCTCTTCGGCGAGCTGGATGCTTCGCTCCTGTCCGACCGAGATCGGCACAACGGCCAGGGGGAAGACCACCGCCCCGCGGATCGGCAGGACGGGCAACTCGCGTGGAGTCTGGGGTGGCTCCTGTTCGCTCATGATCGAACGATGGGACCCCAAATGCGGGGTGGCCACCTTCGCCGGGTTGGGGCATGCGACCGCACGCCAATCGGGGGCGCGGGACGGAAGTCTGCCGACTCCCCCATGGGCGGGATGGCAATCGTTCGCGGGATATGCGACCGATCGAGAAGGCGGCTGCTTTGTCTTCGGGGGGAGACGCAGTTGGGCGACCACGGAGTGACGATCGAGGGACCGCCAGATGAGGCGGCGCGTCCACCGCATCCTCGCGAGACCGCGGGCGCGGCGTGGACCTCGAACCTCGAGGCCGGATCGCTGGAGGAGGCCCAGATTGCGGGCATCGCCGTCCTCGATCGGGACGGAAAGGTCGTCGAGGCGAACCCGATCCTGCAGAAGCTGCTCGGCTGCCCATCGGACGAGATCGTGGGCCGGCACCTCCTGGACTTCACGATCTCCCCGAGCGCGAGGAAGGATCGCGAGCTCTTCGCCCGGGTGCTTCGGGAGCACCGGACGGGCCTGCTCGTCGAGAGGCGCCTCCAGTCCCGGAACGGCCGCGAGACCTGGGGACGGGTGAGCGTCTTTCCCCTTCAGGAGGCGGAGGGTCGACACGCGGCCCTGGCGGCGATCGAGGACGTGTCGATCAAGCACGGGCTCGAGACGAGGATCGAGGTCCTCGAGAAGGCCCTCGTCGAGCGCCGCCGGGAAACGGAGGATCGATTCGCCGACGAGGAGGCGGCCCGTCGCGAGGCCGAAGAGGCGCGCAAGCAGATCGAGGGGGTATTGGAGAGCATCACCGACTCCTTCATCGCTCTCGATCCGGAGTGGCGATTCGTCTATTTGAACCACCACGCGGAGGAATATCTGAACACCTCGCGGGACGCGGCGATCGGTCGAAACATCTGGGAGCTCTTTCCCCGGTCGGTGGGGACGATCATCCATCGCTCCTTCTTCCAGGCGCGCGATCGGGGCGCCACGGTGGAGTTCGAGCTCTTCGAGTCGAAGTCGGACCGCTGGTTCGACGTCCGGGTATTTCCCTCCGAGGCGGGGCTGTCAGTCTATTTCCGCGACGTCACCGAGAAGCGGCTCGCGAGCCAGCGGGAGACAAGCCTCGCCGCCGTGGCCGACCTCACGCCTGACTTCATCGGGGTCGCCGACGCGGACGGGAAGCTCCTGTTCCTGAACCAGGCGGGCCGGGAGCTGATGGGGCTCGGCCCCGCGGAGGATCTCAACGAGCACGACGTCTTCGAGCTGCATCCGGAAGGCGCGTCACGCACCCTGCTCGACGAGGCGCTCCCCCAATTGATCCGCGACGGCCGATGGGTGGGCGAGACCGTCGCGCTCGCACACGACGGCCGCGAGATCCCCGTCTCCGCCGTGTTGATGGCCCAGCGCGGGGAGGACGGAGAAATCGAGACGTTCTCCACGATCTGGAGAGACATCTCGACGCGCAAGGCCCAGGAGGAGCGGAAGCGCTTCGTCTCGGAGGCGAGCCACCGGCTCATGGCGAGCCTCGAGCTCGACGAGGTCCTCCGCCAGCTCCCGCGGATCGCGATCCCGATGCTCGGCGACTTCTGCAACCTGGTGATGCTCGACGGAGACTTCTCGCACCAGGTGGCCGAGGCCCATGTCGACGTCGAGAAGGAGGAGCGCCTGAGGGAGCTCCGGCGGTTCCGCTTCTCGGCTCCCGGCTCGGTCGGGGTCGGGCGGGCCCTGGCCATGGGCGAGGCCGAGCTGGTCCCGGAGGCGAGCCTGCTCTGGGAGCGGGCTGCGGCGGTCGACGAGGAGCACTTCCGCCTGCTGCGCAGCCTCGAGCTCCGTTCGCTGATGTTCGTCCCCCTGAAGGCGCGGCAGGGCGTCTTCGGCGCGCTGTCGTTCGGAATCACCGGCGATTCGCCTCGGCGCTTCGGCCCCGACGATCTCGCGGCGGCCCGAGAGCTGGCCACCATCGCCGCCTTCGCGATCGACAACGCCCGCCTCTACGGCGAGGCCCGGCGATCGGCGCACGTGCGGGACGAGGTCCTCGGGATCGTCTCCCACGACCTCCGGGGTCCGCTCTCGATCATCTCCATCGCCACCGAGCGACTCCTGCGCGCGGCAGACGACGAGAAGAGGGACCACGACCGCAAGAACCTCGAGGTGATCCTCCGCGCGGCCCATCGGGCGAACCGACTGGTGGACGATCTCCTCGACGTGACCCGGATGCAGATCCGGAAGATGGTCATCTCGCCCGTCCCTACTCCGGCCTCGTCCCTCGTGGAGGACGCGCTGAAGCTCTATCGGGGCGTAGCGAAGAAGAAGGGGCTACGGCTCGAAGGCAGCGCCGCCGACGGGCTCCCCGAGGTCCTCGCCGATCGGGAGCGGATCCCGCAGGTCTTCGCCAACCTCATTGGCAACGCGATCAAGTTCACGCCGTCGGGCGGCAAGGTCTCGATTCAGGCCGGCTCCGCCGAGAAGGGCGTCCGCTTCGTCGTGAACGACACGGGCTCCGGCATCCCGAAGTCCGAGATCCCCCACATCTTCGACGCGTTCTGGCAGGCGCGGCGGGGAAGCAAGGAGAGCGCGGGCCTCGGCCTCGCGATCGTGAAGGGGATCGTCCAGGCCCACGGCGGCGAGGTCGGCGTCCAGAGCGAGCCAGGGCGCGGCTCGACCTTCGAGTTCACGCTGCCGACCTCGGCGGCGCCTTGAGAGCTCGTGAAGAATTGCGCGTCACTCGAGCTTGATGATGCGCTCCTCCGGCCAGGCCGCCTCCAGCTCCCTCATGGCCGTGCCGATCACGGCCTGGATGCGGAAGCGATGCGGGGCGCTGGCGGGCACGAGGATCCGGGGACCCTTCCCTGCGAGCTTTCCGTCGACGTAGACGGGCGTCCCGGCCGGGATCTCGATCAACAGGCAATTGCAGAAGGGAGCGAGGCCCGCGAGCTTCTGGAGCGCCAGCTCCACGCGGATCGCGAAGTTGACGTTGTTGGACTTCTCGATCCCCGCCGTCACGATCCCGACCACGCGCCCAGCCCGATCCACGACCGGGCCACCGGAGTTGCCCGGGTTGAGCGGGATCTGCGTCTGGAAGACCGGCCGCTCCGCGCCGAGGGGATAGATGTTGGACACCATCCCGGTGGTGAAGGTCCAGGCGCCACCCAGCCCGTGGCCCACAGAGGCCACCCAGCTCCCGACCTGAAGCGATCCGCCTCCTAGGGGGAGGGGGCGGGTTCCCCGGATTCCTACCTGGACGAGCGCGAGATCGACATCGTCCGCGGCGCGCTCGACGACCTCGCCCTGGAGCCTGGCGCCGTCATTGAGCAGCACGGTGACGGTCTTCGACTTCCCCACGACGTGGGCGTTCGTGAGGATCAGTCCGGAGTCCGAGACGAAGAAGCCCGAGCCGAGCGCGTCACCGCGGCTGATGAAGACCACCGAGGGCGCGACGAGCTGGAAGAGCTCCTGCTGCTGACGTTCCAGCTCGGCGAGAGCGTCCCCACGCGACGAGGTGGGGACGCCGGAAGCGGTGAGCACCGAGGCGAGCGCAGCAAGCGCCCCGAGGGTACGGGGCGATCGCCAGATCGTGGGCGCGCTCGATGCGCCGCGGGACATCTAGAAGTTGCCCTGGAGCGAGAGGCCGCCGCCGTCACGGGTGGCGAAGAGGCTCGCGTGCACCGGATTGCCCTTGGGCTGCTCGCGGCTGGCCAGGCCCAGCCTCTCCTTCAGCCTCGTGTTGTGCTGGTCGGCGAGCTCACGGGCTACGGTCGCGTCGACGGGGTGGGGGCTGATGAGGTTGCCCACCAGTACCAGCACCAGACCGGTCCCCCCGACGATTGCGCCGGTCGTGAGCGCCCGGCTCTGCTTCTTGTCGCAGGCATCCGAGAGCGGGTCGTCACACGAGAGGCCAGAGACCATGATGATGGGGCCGACGAGGACGCCCGCGGCTCCGGCACCGATGAAGCTCCACCGCAGGATCTGGCGGGTACGGTAGCTGCTCGCGAGGTCCGGACGCTCGACCACCTCGTAGAAGGCGGCGCCGTCCAGCGGCTTCTTGTACTTGCCCTGGTAGGGGATGGTGGACGAGCCGACGACGCCGCCGGTCTGGACGTTGATCGCGACCAGGTCCTGGAACCAGATGAAGCTCTTCTCGTACTCCTCCTGGGCTGCGGCGTTCGACTTGGACCCCTGGTCGGCCATGGTGGAGACCGCCGCGGCGACGCCGCGGTTCACGCCGCTGCTCGGCCCCTCCTCCTGGGCCGCGAGGACCGTCCCGGCCTTGGCGGAGAAGCCCGAGAGCGCGTCGCCGCCCTTGGAGTAGACGGTGACCACGGCGGAGGGCTCCCTGGCACCGGGAAACACCCGCACGATGGCGATGCGGGTCACGGGCAGGTTCTTGCACTTCGCGACGATCGCGGCGTCGTCCAGATTCGAGAGATCACCGAGAGACTTCGCGTCCATCACGAGGGGAAAGGACGGCGAAGCGCGGAGGGACGCCTCGAGGGCGCCGGCCGCCGACGAGAGCTCATCCGAGGGTGCGCCGGCCGCAGCCACCAGCACGGGATGCTCTCCGCCCTCGAAATAGCTCGCGACGGCCGGGGAGGGGAAGGTGCCACTCCAGTCGGCCGCCATCGAGACAGCGGGCGCGAGACAAAATGAGACGACGGCTGCCAGCGACGCAACGCGAGACATGAACCCCTCCGATACTTTCACTCTAAGTTACTAGAGCATCGTACCAGAGAGGATCACCTGCGCAACTGTGAAGTAGATGACGAGGCCCGAGACGTCGACCAGGGTGGCGACGAACGGCGCGGACGCGCTGGCGGGGTCGAAGCCGATGCGTTTGAGGAGGAACGGGAGCATCGATCCCGCGAGCGTTCCCCATGTCACGACGCCTATGAGGCTCAAGGCCACCGTTCCGGCCACCAGCAGATAGTGCTCGCCGTAGGAGTGGAACGCGTGCTCCCAGATCACGATCCGGGCGAAGCCGATGGACGCCAGGATCACGCCGAGAGAGAGACCGGAGGCGAGCTCACGTCGGATCACCCGCCACCAGTCGCGGATCCGCAGCTCCCCGAGGGCCATCGCACGGATGACCAGGGTGGTGGCCTGCGAGCCCGAGTTTCCACCGCTGGAGATGATCAGGGGGACGAAGAGGGCGAGCACCACCGCCTTGGCGATCTCGTCCTCGAAGTGGCCCATCGCGGTGGCGGTGAGCATCTCGCCGAGGAAGAGGGCGGCGAGCCACCCTGCCCGCTTGCGCACCATCTCGCCGAAGGGCGTGCGCAGGTAGGGCATGTCCAGGGCTTCCATGCCGCCCAGCTTCTGGATGTCCTCGGTGGCCTCCTCCTCGACCACGTCGACGATGTCGTCGGCCGTGACGATGCCCTTCATCCGCCCTTCGGCGTCGAGCACCGGCAGCGCCATGAGATCGCGCTGGGCGAAGATCCGGGCGACGGCCTCCTGGTCCATGTCCTCGGGGAGCGAGATGAACTCGGTCTTCATCACCTCCGAGACATGCTTCTCGGGAGACGCGACGAAGAGCTCGCGGAACGAGACCACGCCCAGGAGGCGCTGCATCCCGTCGAGGACGTAGGCGTAGTAGACCGTCTCGATCTGCTGGTTCCGGGCCTGGCGGCGCAGGTAGGCGATGGCCTCGTCCACCGTGGCGTCCGGACGCACGCGGGCGAAGCGGGGGCTCATCAGGCCGCCCGCCGCGTCGTCGGCATAGGCCAGCAGGCCGCTCACCTCGTTGCGGGCGAGGTCGTCCAGGAGGCAGAGGAGCTCTCCGCGCTCCTCCGGCTCGAGCTGCTGGATCGCGTCCGCGGCGTCGTCCGGTGCCAGGTACCGAAGCCAGAGCCTCCGCGCGTTCGGAGGCACCGCCATGAGCAGCGCCGCGTGATCGTGCGAATCCAGCTCGAGGAAGAACTCCTCGGCGTCGTCTCGGGGGAGGAGGAGGAAGCCTTCGGCGCGATCCTCTGCGCTGAGGATCGGCCAGACCGCGCGCAGGTCGTCAGCGCGGATCGATTCCGAATCGGGAAGGGTCGAGGGGACGGGCCGCACTTGAGCCACCCCCGTCCATTACGCAACACGTCGGCATGACGCGGAAGCTAACGCCGCTGCCCTTCCACCGCAAGGCGAACGGCGTGGGGAGATGACGATCTCGGTCGAGCGGGTTCGACCCGGGTCGACCGACGCTCACGAAGCCGCGAGAGCCGGACGTCCATCGGCCGGTCCGGCTCCCGACCAAGATGGCGCGAGGGCGAGGTGCCGAGCCGACGGATCGACGGAGAGGAGCCGCTCGGCGGTGTGCGGGTGGCAGGTGAAGAAGAGGACCTGGTGTGCGCCCGCGAAGTCCGCGAGGACCGCCGCCGTCGCCGCGGCCCGCTCGGGGTCGAAGTTCGCCACCACGTCGTCCATGAGAAGAGGGAGCCTCGTCCCCTGCTCCGCGAAGGCGGCCACCAGCCCGAGGCGGACGCAGACGTAGAGCTGTTCCCGGGTGCCCCGGCTCAGCGCGGACGCGGGAACCCGGCGGCCCCGGCCGTCCAGGACCTCCACTCCATCGCCTTCCACGGTCTGGAGGACGCCGACGTAGCGCCCGCCCGTGATCCGGGCGAAGGCCTCGCCGGCGTGGCGGAGCACCGCCGGCTGCCGCTCCCGTCGGAGCTCCTCGAGGGAATCGAGGAGGAGCTGCCGCAGGAGGACCGCCTTCCTCCACCTCCGCGCGGCTTCGGAGAGCTCCGTCTGGACCTGCTCCCTCTCGGCCGAGAGGCGGGGCACGTCCCCGGATCGCTCCAGCTCCTCCCGCTCCCGGCGAAGGAGGGCGAGCTCCCTCGCGAGCGCCTCCACCTCGGCCTCGCCCTCCTCCACCGCCGCGACGGCGAGGACCCGCTCGTCCTCCCATCTCGCCTTCTCGCCCGTCTCCAGGGCGGCACGGGCTGCAGCCGCGTCCTCTCCAGACCCGAGCGTCTCGTCGATGGCCCGCCCCGCGCTCCGACGCTCCTGCAGCGCCGCCTCCCGGCGGCGAGCCTCGTCCACCCGCCGGGCTAGGCCAGCCCGATCCTCCACACCGGCCTCCGACAAGAGCTCCCTTCGCTCGGCCTCCAGCCGCTCAATCTCTCTGCGGGCAACCTCGGCCTCCTCGCGGAGCCGCTCCTGCCTGGATTCGAGGAGGCGTCGCTCCTCGCCTCGCTTCTGCTCGGCCTCGAGGGACGCCGAGAGTCTGGCGAGGCCTTCCTCCGAGGCGCCGCGCGCGCCGCTCGTAGCGCTCTCGGCCGCCGTCCCGGCCTCTCCCAGGACAGCCGCGACCGCCTCCTCCCACGCCCATACGGCGTCGGCGATCCGCCGGTGCTCGGCCTGCTCCCTCGCCCTGGCGTCGACGGCCTGGACCGCCTCGTCCAGCCGGAGGAGGTGCTCACGGGCGGTTTCGGGCCCGAACGGGCCTCCAGCTCCCGCCAGATCGCCCACGTGCTCGATCCACTCGCCGTGGAGCGCTCCCGCGGCCTCGTCGGCGGCCGCCAGGGCCTCCTCGGCCCTCCTGCATTCGCGGGCGGCGAGCTCTTCCGCGACCTTCGAGCGACGGAGGTCGTCCTGGCGGTCGTCCCATCGGGTCCGCGAGAGCCTGTAGCGCCCGAGCGCCTCCGCCGCCGCCTCGATCGCTGCAGCGGAGGCTTCGCCGCCGAGCCCGGCCGCTCGGGCGTGTGCGTCGATGGCGGCCTCGATCGCGGCAAGGCGCCGTTCCGCCTCGGCACGGGACTGCCCGCGGGATGCCCCGGCCTTCGCACCCTTGGCCTTCTGGATGCCGAATGCGAGGAAGGCCAACGCTGCCGCCCCGGCGACGGCTCCGACCGCCCACTCCCCGCGGACTAGGGCGGCGAGCGCCACGGCGAGGAAGGCAGCCGCTCCCACCCACGGGAGCGCCCCCGCAGGTGGGAGCGCCCCACCTGCGGTTGGCGCCGCGCCGAGCTCGTCGAGCCTTCGCGCGGCGCCTTCGAGCTCGAGTCGCGCGGCACGCAGCTCGGCGAGGGCGCCACCCTGGCGATCGAGGGCAGCGAGGGTGGGCGGCTCCTCGATGGCGTTCAGCGCGTCGCGCCGCTGGGCGAGCTCCGCCGATGCCCGCTCGAGCTCGCTCCGCGCCCTCGCCTCGAGCGCGGACGCCTCCGCTCGGCGCCGTTCCAGCTCGCGGAGCCGGGCGCCGAAGCGCTCGATGATCTCCCTGCGCGGCAGCGAGCGATCGATCGCGCGCGCCCGGTCCTCGCTCCATCCCGGCCCCAGGCTGGCGAAGAGGGCAGCGGCGGTCTCCTCGTGCCGATGGATCGTCGCAGCGAGGGCCGGCAGCCGCTCTCGACGGTCGGCCTGGAGGCGCGCCTCCCGCAGAAGCCCCTTCACCCTCCCTTCCAACCCCACGAGGCGAGGATCGGGCCGTAGCGCTTCAATCGTGTGGCCGAGCCGCTCCGCTTCCCGCTCGGCCGCAGCGCCCGTCATCTCGAGGTCCCGAAGGCGCCCGTCCAACGCGTCGAGCCTGGCGAGGACTTCGCCTGTCCGAGCATCCCCATTCCGCTCTGGGGGAAGCTCCGCGAGGACCCCCTCGGCCTCCCGGCGTCGGAGCTCCTGGGGCCACAGAGCAACAAGCGCGTCCCGCCGCGCGACGTCCGCCCTCGCCGTGCGGAGCAAGGCTTTCAGTGCCTCCAGGCGAGCCGCCCCATCCGCCTCGGCGTCGAGCCGCTCCCGATACTGCCGCGACCGGCTCCGGGCCGCCTTGAGCTCCAGGTCCAGCTCGTCGAGGCGCCCTGCGAGCTCCCGCACCCTCCCCTTTCGTGCGGAGAGCTCGGCGTCCCGGGCGAGCTCGAGCTCGCCGACCAGCGCCGTCGCCGAGCGTCCCGCGCCAGACAGCGAAGTATCGAAGAGCCTGAGCTCCATCTCCGAGCCGGTGAGGCCCGAGAGGTCCGCCAGCTCGTCGAGTCCGAAGGCGAAGACGCTCCTGTAGAGCGGAGCGTCGACGTTCCGGAGGAGGGCGCGCAGGAGCGCCTCCCCGCCCTCCCTGCCGTCGGGCCCCTCCACCCGCAGCGTCCGGCGCCCGCCCACGGCCCGGTGGATCGCGAAACGCCCCTCGTCCGCCTCCACCACCAAGGTGCCGCCGTGGACGCCGCCAGCGAGCGGCGGATGCTTCGACTCGGCGGATCGGCCGGTCGGAAAGCCGTGGAGCATCCCGCGCACGAAGGCGTGGAGCGTGGTCTTTCCCGCCTCGTTGGGCCCCGTCACCAGGTTCAACCCCGGCGAGAGCTCGAGGGAAAGATCGTGGTGCAGTCCGAAGCCGTCGATGCGGAGCTCGCGAAGGATCACGCCTCCACCTCCAGCCGGTCGAGGGCGTCCCTCTCGACGCTCTCGAGCAGCGCGGCGATCTCGTCGTCCGCGATGGGCGGCACGTGGTTTCGCAGGGCGCCGCCGCGCAAAGGCAGCTCGAGGGACTCGATCATCGCCCGACCGACGGCCCCGGAACCAGCTTCAAGATCCGCCGCGATGGCGTCGAGGCGCCGCAGGATCCCGCCGACGAGATCCGCGCGCTGCACGAGCACTTCTCTCTCGACCTCCGGCGAGGTGCGTCTCTCGAGGCGCTCCCAGCGAATCCAGGGGCGCCGCCCTTGGGTCGCGTCTTCGAGCGCCGAGCGAAGCGCCTCCTCCCGGCCCACGAGGCTCCGATGGAGCGGGCCGCGGCCGACGACTTTCGCGGCCAACATCAGCCCCTCGCAACCGGGTGTCTCGGACAGCCCCTGGGCCTCGTCGAGCAAAAGCCTCTCCAGGGCCGGCAGATCCTCGAGACCGTCGATGTCCGCCGTCACGGTGGAGAACCTCACCGGCGCCAGCGGGCACGGCTCGACCTCCGCGACCGCGTCGTCCACGACGTGGATTAGCAGCGCACCCTTGGCGCCCTGCTCCGCTGGCTTGAAGCTGCGGCCCTGCAAGTTGCCAGAGTAGGCGGCCCAGGTCCTGCCGCGGAGGAGGACCCGTCCGGCGTGGACGTGCCCCAGCGCCCAGTAGTCGAGGCCCGCCGCCGTCAGATCCGCCGTCGAACAAGGGGCGTAGGGATCGTGCCCCGGCTGCCCGTCCACGTTGCAGTGGAGCACGCCGACGTGGAGGCCCGCCTCCGGGCCCCGCCTGAACCGCGCTGCCAGGTTCTCCCGCTCCGACCGGGTGCCGAAGCTGATCCCGTGGACGGTCGCGATCCGGTTCCCTTCGTGGACGATCGGCACCGACTCGACCGCCTTCGAGCCGAATACGTGGACGAGCGACGGCCAGGAGGCGATCGCGCCCCACCCCTCGTCCACCGGATCGTGATTCCCGTGCGCGATCAGCGCGGCGATCCCCGCACGGGAGAGCCGCTCGAGCCCGCGGCGAAAGGCGAGCTGCGCACGGACGCCCCGCTCCGCGCCGTCGTAGAGATCCCCCGCCAGGACGACGAAGGCGACCCGGCGCTCCAGGGCGAGGTCGATCAGCCGCTCGAAAGCCCGGAGCGAGGCCTCGCGCAAGGCCTCCGCTAGCTCCGGGCGCTGGGCCCCGAGCCCTTCGAAGGGCGTGTCCAGGTGGAGATCCGCCGCATGGAGGAAGGTGAACGTCGACATGCCGGGCAGCCTACATCGGCCCCCTGACATCCCCCCGGGCCGCGATCGCGAGAAACGTAGGTGACCTCCGGCTGCTCCGCGTGATCACGGTCGTCCTGCCGAACCAGGAGCGCCACCCTGGAGCGCCTTCACGGAGAGTCCCAGACGCTTTCGCTCGAGGTCCACGGAGACGACCTTCACCGTGAGCTCGTCGCCCACCTTCACGACCTCCGCCGGATCTTTCACGAAGCGTGAGCTGAGCTGTGACACGTGGACGAGCCCGTCCTGATGGACGCCCACGTCCACGAAGGCCCCGAAGCCGGTGACGTTGGTCACCACCCCTTGGAGCACCATGCCCTCGCGGACATCCTCCAGGCGGTGCAGACCCGGCCTGAACGCCGGCGCCGAGAAGTCCCCGCGGGGATCGCGGCCGGGCTTCTCGAGCTCGGCCAGGATGTCCCGAAGGGTGGGCTCGCCGAGGCCGTCGCCGACGTAGCCCCGCCAGTCGATCCGCCGAACCAGCTCGGAGCGGCCCACGAGCGACGCGACCTCGACCCCTAGATCCTTCGCCATGCGCTCGACCACTCCGTAGCGCTCGGGGTGCACGCCGCTGTCGTCCAGCGGGTTCCTGCCCTTCACCCGGAGGAAGCCTGCTGCCTGCTCGAAGGCCTTCGGTCCGAGGCCCTTCACCTTCCGCAGGGCGGCGCGGCTCTCGTATGGCCCCTGCTCGTCGCGGTGCGCCACGATCCGCCGCGCGAGGGTCGGGCCCACGCCCGCCACGTGCTCGAGGAGCTGCGGAGAGGCGGTGTTTGCGTCTACGCCGACCGCGCTCACGCAGGAATCCACCACCTCGCCGAGCTTCTTCTTGAGGAGACCCTGGTCGACGTCGTGCTGGTACTGGCCCACCCCGATGCTCTTGGGCTCGATCTTCACCAGCTCCGCTAGGGGATCCTGAAGGCGCCTCCCGATGGAGACCGCGCCGCGCAGCGAGACGTCGAGGTCGGGGAGCTCCTCGCGGGCGGTGGCCGAGGCCGAATAGATCGACGCCCCCTGCTCGCTCACGGAGACGATCGGGAGCCGCCCCGCTCCCAACGCCTCCCGCACGAAGGCCTCCGCCTCCCGGCTTCCCGTCCCGTTGCCCACCGCCACCAGCTCCGGCCCATGCCGCGAGACGAGGGAGGCGAGCAGCCGCGCAGCCTCGGCGCGCCGGGACGCCCCGGCCTCCGAGTAGAGCGTCGACGTCTCCAACACCTTCCCGGTGGGGTCGAGCATCGTCGCCTTGATGCCGGTGCGCAGGCCCGGATCCAGCGCGAGCACCCTCCGCCCGCCCGCCGGGGCCGCCAGCAGCAGGTGGCGCAGGTTCTCCGCGAAGATCTCGACGGCGCCCAGGTCCGCCCGATCCTTGAGCTGCGTCCGCACTTCGCTTTCGACAGAGGGCGCCATCAGCCGCGACCAGCCGTCTTCCACGGCCTGCCCGAGCTGTCGAGCCGCAGGCGTCGTGCTCCTTCCCACCACCTTCGTCCGCAGGCGGTCGACGATCTCGTCGTCGGGGAGCGCGAGGCGCACCTTCAGCACCTCCTCGGCCTCGCCGCGAAGGATCGCCAGCACACGATGTGATGGAGCCTTCGACACTGGTTCCGAGTGGTCGGCGTAGGCGTCGAAGCGGGTCTTCTCACCCTTCATCTTCGGCGCCATCCGGGACGAGAGCTCCCCCTTGCCGGCGACGAGGCTCCGGGCGGCCCCGCGCAGCTCCGGATCCTCGGCGACCCGCTCGGCGCAGATGTCGCGCGCACCGGCGAGCGCCGCCTCCGGGTCGGGGACACCCTTCCCGGGATCCACGAAAGCGCCGGCGGTCGCAATGGGATCGCCTGGTTCCAGCTTCCAGATCGAGTCGGCGAGCGGCTCCAGTCCCCGCTCGCGGGCGATGGTGGCGCGAGTCCGCCGCTTGGGGCGATACGGCAGGTAGAGATCCTCCACCTCCGCGCGGGTCGTGGCCCTCGCCAGGGCGGCGACGAGCTCGGGCGTGAGCTTCCCCTGCTCCTCGATCGATCGCCGCACCGCCGCCCTGCGATCGTCGAGCTCTTTCCGTGTTCCGGCCGCGTCCAGGATCGCCTGGATCTGGACCTCGTCGAGGCCGCCCGTGGCTTCCTTCCGGTAGCGGGCCATGAAGGGAACGGTGGCGCCCTCCTCGTGCAAGGCGAGGACCCGGTCCACCTGCTCGGCGCGAAGCGCGAGGGCGCGCGCGATCTCGTTGGCGTAGGCGTTCATGGCGCGCAACTTAGCACCCAAGGCGTCCTACTCGGCGCGGGGTTCCTTCTCCCGGCCCACCGGGATGCCCACTGCGCGGTTCTCCACCGGATCGCCACGCCAGGCCTTCGCGAAGTCGTGGCCGGAGGGGTTCTGGAAGACGCGCAGGCCGAACTCCTGCGCCACCGAGAGGACGTGGTCGAAGATGTCGGCCTGGACGCCTTCGTAGACGGCCCAGCGGATGTCCGACGTGAACGCGTAGATCTCGAGGGGCAAGCCTTCGGCCGTGGGCTGGAGCTGGCGCACCAGACAGGTCATGTCCGGGTGGATCCCCGGGTGCTGCCGGAGATAATTCGAGACATAGGCGCGAAGGGTGCCCAGGTTGCTCAGGCGCCTCACGTTCACGACGAGCGACGGGTCCTGGACCTTGGTGCGGTTGTGGTCCTCGAGCTCGGCCTTCTTCTGCGCGATGTAGTCGCGGAGCAGGAAGAAGCGACCAAAGTGCTCGACCTCCTCGGCGGTGAGGAAGCGGATCGTGGAGACGTCCACGAAGATGGATCGCTTGATCCGCCGCCCACCCCACTCCTGCATGCCCCGCCAGTTCTTGAACGAGTTCTCGAGGAACTTGTGGGCCGGGATGGTCGTGATCGTCTTGTCCCAGTTCTGAACCTGGATGGTGTTGAGGGCGATGTCGATCACGTCGCCGTCGGCGTGGAACTGGGGCATCTCGATCCAGTCGCCCACGCGGATCAAGTTGTTCGTGGTGATCTGGATGCCGGCGACGAAGGAGAGGATGCTGTCGCGGAAGATCAGGAGGAGGATGGCGCTCATCGCGCCCAGCCCGCTGAGGAGGAGCGCCGGCGAGCGGTCCATCAGGACGGCCAGGGCGAGGATCGCGGCGGCCATGTAGCCGACGAGGATCCCGACCTGGAGGATCCCCTTGATCGGCCGGTCCTTGGCCAGCGGCTGGCGGACGTAGACGTCGTTGGCCGCCATGAGGGCCGCGGAAAAGGCGCGGGCAGCGACCACGAAGCCCGCCGCGACGGCGAGGCGCGAGAGGAGGATCGAGAGCCTGGGCGGCAGCTCCGGGAGGAGCGGGAGGCCCTGGTGGACGATCAGCAGGGGGAACGCCGCCGCCGCCCGATGGAAGACGCCGCGGTCGAGGACGGCATCGTCCCAGGAGTTCGGGCTCCGCCTGACCACGGCCGCCAGGAGGCGCATCCCGACCCGCAGGACCAGTACCCACGCCAACCAGGCCACGAGGAGGAGCGCCCCGAGACCTGCCGCGTCCTTCGCGAGCGGATGTAGCTCCAACCAGTCCATCTTCCGCCTCCGCCCCGCCCTGTCGCCTCCATACCAGACGGTGGACCTCCGAGGGCAGGCCGGCCTTTTTGACGTCTTGCGTCGTGCCGAGGACGACCGCCGCCGCCGTCCGGTTCGGGTTGTCCGCCCCGGACCCGGATGTTAGAAGCCCGACGCGACCGAAGAGGAGGTTCGGATGGTCGGCAAACGAAGCGAGCTCCGGCGGGGCCTCGGCGCCTGGAGCCCGGGGGCGCTTCCGGCGTCGACCAGTCTCGAAGACCTGCGGGACGGCCTGGAGCGCGTGGCCGAGCCGCTCTCGATCGTCGAGCTCGGCGGCCGCGTCGCGGTCGGCCACGGCGGCACGGCCAGGCCGGGCGCGCCCACCGGCAGCGATCTCCCCCTCCTCGCCCAGGTTCCGGCCCTCCTGCCGGAGGACCTCGGCGATCCCGCCTTCCGCGAGGCCCACGGCATCCGCTATGCCTACGTGGCCGGCGAGATGGCGAACGGCATCGCGTCCGAGGAGATGGTGGAGGCCGCCGCAGGGGCGGGCTTCCTCGGCTTCTTCGGCGCCGGTGGCCTCCCGCCGGCGCGGGTCGAGGCCGCGATCGAGCGGCTCGCCAGGCTCGCGGACCTCCCCTACGGCTTCAACCTCATCCACAGCCCCGCGGATCCGGAGCTGGAGACGGCAGGCGCCGCCCTCTTCCTGCGCCACGGGATCCGCCTGGTGTGCGCCTCCGCCTACCTGGATCTCACCCTCCCGCTGGTGCGCTACCGGGTGGCGGGGATCCACCGGAGCGCCGACGGGAGCGTGGTCGCGCCGAACCGGGTGATCGCCAAGGTCTCTCGTGTGGAGGTGGCGCGGAAGTTCCTCTCGCCTCCGCCGGAGCGCCTTCTCCGGCAGCTCGTCTCGGCCGGCGAGATCACGGCGGAGCAGGCCGAGCTCGCGAAGTCGATCCCCATGGCGGAGGACATCACCGCCGAGGCCGACTCCGGCGGACACACGGACAACCGGCCGCTGGTGGTGGTGCTGCCTGCGATCCAGGCGCTCCGCGACGAGCTTCACGCAGAGTATCGATACGCCGTACGGCCGCGCGTCGGCGCCGCCGGCGGGATCGCGACGCCCCAGGCGATGGCGGCGGCCTTCTCCCTCGGCGCGGCCTACGTGGTCACCGGCTCGGTGAACCAGGGCTGTCGCGAGGCGGGCACCTCGGATCAGGTGCGAGAGATGCTCGCCCAGGCGGCGAGCACGGACGTGACGATGGCGCCCGCCGCCGACATGTTCGAGCTGGGCGTGAAGGTCCAGGTCCTCTCGAAGGGGACGATGTTCCCGGTCCGGGCGGCGAAGCTCTACGAGCTCTTCCGGAGCCACGAGAGCCTGGAGGCGCTGCCCGCGCCCGTGCGCGCCGAGCTCGAGCAGAAGTACTTCCGCTGCTCGCTCGACGAGGCGTGGGAGGGCTGCAAGCGCTTCTTCGCCGTGCGCGACCCGTCGCAGGTGGAGAAGGGAGAGCGCGACACCAGGCACCGCATGGCCCTCGTCTTCCGCTCGTACCTCGGCCAGGCCTCGGGGTGGGCGAACCAGGGCGTCGCGGACCGCCGGCTCGACTTCCAGATCTGGTGCGGCCCGGCGATGGGCGCCTTCAACGACTGGGCGAAGGGCTCGTACCTGGAGGACTGGCGCGAGCGGCGCGTCGTCCCCGTCGCGATGAACCTCCTCGTGGGCGCCGCGGCGCTCACCCGCCTCTCGGCGCTCCGGGCGCAGGGCGTGGGCCTGCCTCCGGAGCTCGAGCGCTTCTCGCCGAAGACGCCGGCGGAGCTCGACGCCCTCCTCGTACCGCGTGAGACCGCCAGGCCCACCGAGGCCCGGCCTTCGAGGGTCGCGGCGCGCGCGGCGAAGAACGAGCCCATCGCGATCGTCGGGATGGCCGGCCTCTTCCCGAAGGCCCAGGATCTCGAGTCCCTCTGGCGCCTGGTGCGGACCGGCCTCGACGCCGTGGGCCCGATCCCCGATAGCCACTTCTCGCTCGCGGACTACCACGACCCGGATCCCAAGGCGCCGGACCGCATCTACACGACGCGCGGCGCGTTCCTGGACGCCTACCCCTTCGACCCCACCGAGTTCGGGATCCCGCCCGCCATCCTCGAGGCGACCGATACCTCGCAGCTCCTGGGCCTCGTGGTGGCGCAGAAGGCACTGGAAGACGCGGGCTACGGCGACGGGCGGGAGTGGGATCGGAGCCGCGCCTCGGTGCTCCTGGGCGTGACCGGCACCCAGGAGCTCGTGATCTCGCTGGGCGCGCGGCTGGGGCACCCGCACTGGCGCAAGGCGCTCCGCGACGCGGGCGTGCCCGAGGAGCAGGCCGACGAGGTGGTGGAGCGGATCGGCCGCGCCTACGTGGGCTGGCAGGAGAACTCCTTCCCGGGCCTCCTCGGGAACGTGGTCGCCGGCCGGATCGCGAACCGCCTCGACTTCGGTGGGACCAACAGCGTGGTGGACGCGGCGTGCGCGAGCTCGCTCGCGGCGATCCACACGGCGTGCATGGAGCTCTGGACCGGCAGGTCGGATCTCGCCCTCACCGGGGGTGTCGACACCATCAGCGACATCTTCATGCACATGTGCTTCTCGAAGACCCCCGCGCTCTCGCCCACGGGTGACGCGCGGCCCTTCGCCGCCGCTGCCGACGGGACGATCCTCGGCGAAGGCATCGGGATGCTGGTGCTCAAGCGCCTCTCCGACGCAGAGGAGGCGGGCGATCGGATCTACGCGGTGATCCGCGGGATCGGCACCTCCAGCGACGGCAGGGCCAAGAGCATCTATGCGCCCCTCGCCAAGGGTCAGGCGCGAGCGCTCTCCGCTGCCTACGAGATCGCCGGCGTGGATCCGCGCACCATCGAGCTCGTCGAGGCCCACGGCACGGGCACCAAGGCCGGCGACGCCAGCGAGCTCGACGGGCTTCGCCAGGTCTACGCGGCTGCGAGCGAGGAAAAGGGGTGGTGCGCCCTCGGCTCGATCAAGTCGCAGATCGGCCACACCAAGGCGGCGGCCGGGGCGGCGGGCCTGATCAAGGCCACCCTCGCGCTGACGCACAAGGTGATCCCGCCGACGATCAAGGTGGACGCGCCGGCGCCCGGCATCGAAGGGAGCCCCTTCCACGTGTCCACCGAGGCCCGGCCGTGGCTCAAGGCCGCCGGCCACCCGCGCCGCGCGGGGGTGAGCGCCTTCGGATTCGGCGGCAGCAACTTCCACGCGGTGGTGGAGGAGTACCGGGACGCGCGCGAAGCGCCGGCCTGGGACGGCTCCGTGGAGCTCGCCGCCTTCTCCGGCCCGGATCGGGACGCGGTGCTGGCGGAGCTCGCCGGCCTGGAGCTCTGCGCGCCCGCGGAGCTCGCCTCGTTCTGCGCGCGGTCCCGCTCCACGTTCCGTGTGAAGGCCGAGCACAGACTGCTACTGGCCTTCGAGCGCGGCTCCGACCTCGCGGCGATCGCCGGGAAGGCTCGGGCGCTGGTGGCGAAGGGCCCCGGGAGCGCAGACGGCGTCTCCTACGGCGTCGGATCGCGCGCCGGGAAGCTCGCCTTCCTCTTCCCGGGTCAAGGCTCACAGTCGGTCGGGATGCTCCGCGACCTGGCGAACACCTTCCCGGAGCTGCTCTCCGCCCTGGAGGGCGCCGACGGGATCGCGCCGGACGTCTATCCGCCGCCCACCTTCGATACGGCCGTCCGCGAGGCACGCACCGCGTTCCTCACCCGAACCGATCGGGCGCAGCCCGCGCTGGGTGCGGTGGAGCTCGGCGCGCTCGGCGTGCTCCGGCGCTTCGGCGTCCGGCCCGACCTGGCGGCGGGACACAGCTTCGGCGAGCTCGTGGCGCTCCACGCCGCGGGGCGGATCGGCGCGGCGGATCTCCACACCCTCGCCCGGGCGCGGGGCCAGCTCATGGCCGGCGACGGCAGCGATCGCGGCACGATGCTGGCCGTGCACGCGGGCCTCACCGACCTGGAGGCGATGATCGCGGAGGAGGGCCTCGACGTGGTCCTCGCCAACCGCAACGCGCCGGCGCAGGGCGTGCTCTCCGGCAGCCGCGAGGCGATCGCCAGGGCGCGGGATGCGTGCAAGCGCAAGGGCTTCCGCGCGACCCCGCTCACGGTGGGCGCCGCCTTCCACAGCCCCCTCGTCGCCGACGCGGCGGCGGGCTTCGCCGAGGCGCTTGCCGAGGTGGAGCTCTTCCCGGGCTCGATCCCGGTCGTGGCCAACTCGACCGCGGCGCCCTACCCCCTGGACGGCGACGAGGCCCGGGCGCTCCTGGCGCAGCAGCTCGCCAGGCCCGTGCGCTTCGCCGAGTCGGTGGAGACGCTCTGGGACGACGGAGTCCGCACCTTCGTCGAGGTCGGCCCCAAGGCGACCCTCTGCGGCCTCGTCCGCTCGACCCTCGGCGACAAGGCGCACCTCGCGGTGGCGCTCGATGCGAGCGCCGGGCGTCGCACCGGCCTCCTGGACCTCGCCTCGCTCCTCGGCGCCCTCGCTGCGGCGGGACACGAGGTGCGCCTCGAAGAGTGGCAGAACGTTCCCGGGCGCAAGGCGCCGACGCGCAAACCGCGGATGATCGTGCCGCTCACCGGTGCGAACTTCCGATCGCCGGTGGACGAGCGCGCCGCGAATCGAAACCTCCCGGGCAACCGGCCCGCACAGGCGACGAACGCCGCGGCGGCCGCCCCTTCCTCTCCCGCGGCGCACGCCGCACCACTTTCGCCGGCGCCGCCGCGCGAGGCGTCCGTTGCTCGGACGGCTTCGCCCGCCGCTCGGCCCCTGGAGTCCCCGATGACGTACGGAACGCTCCCCATCGCCCCTCCCGCTCCGACCACCGCGTCGGGATCCGGAAGCCTCCTGCTCGAGGCGCTCCGGGCGAACGCCGAGAGCCTGCGTGCGCTGCAGTCGCTGCAGGATCAGACCGCGGCGCTCCACCACCGCTTCCTGGAGGGCCAGGCCGCCGCCCAGGCGAGCTTCCACGCGCTCCTCCTGGGGCAGCAGCGTCTCGTCGAGCAGGCGCTTGCGGGCGGGCCGATCGAGATGCCGGCATTCGCGCCGCAGGCGATGCAGCCCGTGCAGGCTCGGCCGGCGTTCGCGATGCCGCAGCCGGCCCCGGTGCAGGCGGGGTTCGCGCCGTATGCGCCGGTCGCGATGCAGCAGCCGGTCGCGGTGCAGCAGCCGGTCGCGGTGCAGCAGCCGGTCGCGGTGCAGCAGCCGGTCGCGGTGCAGCAGCCCGTCGCGGTGCAGCAGCCCGTCGCGGTTCAGCCGCCCGTCGCGGTTCAGCCGCCCGTCGCGGTGCAGCAGCCCGTCGCGGTGCAGCAGCCCGTCGCGGTGCAGCAGCCCGTTTCGGTTCAGCAGCCCGTCGCCGTGAAGCAGGCCGCCGTCGTGCAGCCCGCCGCCAACGACTCGAACGACGCCGCCCTCGACGTGCGGGCCGTGCTCCTCTCGGTGGTCGCCGAGTCCACGGGCTATCCGACCGAGATGCTCGACCTCGACATGGACCTCGAGTCGGACCTCGGCATCGACTCGATCAAGCGGGTCGAGATCCTCTCGATGCTCTCGAAGCGCGTGCCCAACGCGCCGACCGTGGATCCCGAGCACCTCGGTAATCTGCGGACGCTGCGGCAGGTGCTCGAGTTCGTGGCCCCCGGCCATGGCGCGGAATCCGGCGCCGGGAGCGCTGCCGCCGGCGTCCAGGCCGAGGCCGAAGCCGAGGCCCAAGGGGCGGGCTCGCAATCCGCGCAATCCAAGGATGATCCGGCCGACGCCCTCGAGCACCGGGGGGTCGTCGCCGTTCGCCTGCCCGCCACCCCCGGGAAGCCGCTTCCGCCGCTCGCGCCGAGCGCGATCTGGATCGCCGCCCGAGACGCCGCCGATCCGCTCGCTACCGCTCTGGCGACGAAGCTCTCCGCCCGCGTGGTCTCCCTGGCCCCTGCGTCGGACGAGCCTGACGAAGCGGTGAGCGCGCTCCTGATCCTGGGCGACGACCTTCCTGATCTCCTGCCCCTGGCCTTTTCCCGGCTCCGGTCGGTCGCAGGCCGCCTGCGCACCGCCGGCGAGAGCGGCGGCGCTCTCCTGGCCACGATCGCCCGCCGCGACGGCGCGTTCGGCCGCCTCTCGCCCGCATCCGGCTCGCCGCACCAGGCGGGCCTCGCGGGCTTGGCGAAGACCGCCGCGCAGGAGTGGCCCACGGTTCGCTGTCGCGCGCTGGACGTATGCACCTCCCTCGCTCCCGATGAAGCCGCCGACGTCCTCGCGGCGGAGCTGGGCGAGGCCGGCCCCCGCGAGGTCGGTCTGGGCGCTGCGGGCCGCGTCGGCCTCCGCCTCGTCCCCGAGGGATCGGCGACGGCGCGCGCGACGCACCTCGAGCCCGGCGCTCTCGTGGTCGTCTCCGGAGGTGCACGAGGCGTGACTGCAGCTTGCACCATCGAGCTCGCGAAGACCTCTCGCCCGACCTTCCTCCTCCTCGGCCGCTCTCCCCTCCCCGCAGCCCAGGAACCAGCCTGGCTCGCCGGCGCGTCCGACGAGCCAGCGATCAAGAAGGCGCTCCTGGCCGACGGCTTCCCCGGCCAGCGCCCGACCCCGAAGCAGGTGGGCGACGCGTGCCGCCGGATCCTCGCCGAGCGCGAGGTGCGGCAGGCGATCGCGGCCATCGAGGCCGCCGGCTCCACCGTGCGCTACGCCTCCGTGGACGTGCGGGATCCCGCCGAGGTGGCCGCGGCTCTGGACGAAGCGCGCGCCCTCCACGGACCGGTGCGCGGCGTCGTCCACGGCGCCGGCGTCCTTCGCGACCGGCGCATCGAGGACAAGTCCGACGAGGACTTCGCCGAGGTGCTGGGCACCAAGGTCGAGGGCCTCGAGGCGCTGCTGGCCGCCACCGCCGGCGACGACCTCGCCTTCCTCGCCCTCTTCACGTCGGTGACGGGCCGCTTCGGCCGGCGGGGTCAGGCCGACTACGCCGCCGCGAACGAAGTGCTCACCGGATACGCGCTGCGTGAAGCCCGCGCTCGACCGGCGTGCAACGTGATCGCCTTCGACTGGGGCCCCTGGGAAGGCGGGATGGTCACGCCCGCGCTGCGCCGCGAGTTCGAGCGCGAGGGCATCGGCCTCATCCCCCTCGAGGCCGGCGCCCGCCTCTTCGCCCGCACGGCGGCATCCTCGCGCGGCGGCGCGGTCGAGCGCGTGGTCGGCGCGGGCTTCCCGTCCGGCGAGGAGCCGGCTCCCGTCGAGAGGATCCTCCTCTCCGCCCACCGCGTCGATCGGAAGACGCATCCCTACCTCGCGGATCACGAGCTCGCGGGCCAGGCGGTGCTCCCCGTGGCGATGATGACCGAGCTCCTCGCGACCTCGGCCCGCGAGGCCTTCGGCGGTTCGTTGGTGGCGGTGGAGGCGTTCCGCCTCTTCAAGGGCGTGGTCCTCGGCGACGAGACCGCCGAGCTCACCGTCTCCTGTGCGCCGCCGGTGGACAACGTCCTCGGCCGCCAGATCGACGTCGAGCTCCGCGGAGCGGGGGAGCGCGTCCACGCGCGGGCCCGCGTCGTCCTCGGAGCGCGGGAGAGCGCGCCCCTGCCGTCGCTGGACGCGGGCCCGCTGCGCCCCGCGACGGTGGACGTCGACACGATCTATCGCGACCGCCTCCTCTTCCATGGGCCGCGCTTCCACGCCATCGAGTCGGTCGATGGCCTCGGCGACGACGGCCTCGCCGCAGGCCTTCGGACCTCGCCTCCTGCATGCGCCTGGATTCCGGAGTCCGGGAACCGCGCGTTCACCACCGATCCACTCGCACTGGACGGGATCTTCCAGGCCCTCGTGCTCCACTGCCGCGACCGCCACGGCGTGCCCTCGCTCCCGACCCGCTTCGACGCGTGGAGGCAGTACCGCGACCGGCTCCCCGAGGACGGCGTCCGGGCCGTGGTCGCCGTACGGGAATTCGACGACAACACGGTGGTCTCCGACTGCGAGCTCCTGGGCGCCGACGGATCCCTCGTCGCCCGCCTGGAGGGCTACGTCTGCACCATGAGCGCCTCCCTCGAGGCCGCCTACGGACGCGCGGATGGCCCCGACGGGCAGGCCGCCGCACCGCCGAGAGCAGAGGGTTCTCGTGGCTGAAGTCCTCCGGAAACCCAGGGCGATCGCGATCGTCGGCGCAGCGGGGAAGTTCCCCGGTGCTCCCGACCTCGACTCCCTGTGGAATCGGATCCTCGCCCGCGAGAGCGCGTCCCGCGAGGTCCCCCCTGAGCGCTGGCCGGTCCCCACGGAGGCGCTCCTCGATCCGAGCGGCCGCCCGGATCGCCTGATCTCCACCAAGGGATGCTTCCTCGATCCCTTCGAGGCGAAGGTCGAAGGGATCGACCGGGCGCTCGTCGATTCCCTGGATCCCCTGCATCGCCTCGCGCTCACTGTCGGTGTCGACGCATTTCACAGCGGAAGCGGCGCCTCCCTCGACCGCGACCGCGTGTCGGTGGTGCTCGCGAACATCGTGCTCCCCACGGACGCCGCCTCCGCGTTCTCGCGCGCCGCGGCCTTCGGCGACGAGCCCGACGCTTCGCCCCTGGATCGCCAGCCCGCCGCGCTCCCCGCCGCGCTCCTCGCGCGGGCCTTGGGCCTCGGCGGCGGAAGCTACACCCTCGACGCGGCCTGTGCGTCCTCGCTCTACGCGCTGCACCTGGCCTGCCTCGACCTCGAAGCGGGCCGCGCCGACGCGGTGCTCGCCGGCGGCGTCTCGCGCCCCCAGGCGCTCTACACGCAGGTGGGCTTCACGCAGCTCCAGGCGCTCTCGCCCAGCGGCCGCTGCGCGCCCTTCGACACCCGCGCCGACGGCCTCGTGGTCGGCGAGGGCGCGTGCATCTTCCTGCTGCAGCGCCTGGAGGACGCCGTCGCCTCGGGCCGGCCCATCCTCGGCGTGATCCGCGGCATCGGCCTCTCGAACGACGTCGGCGGGAGCCTGCTCTCCCCCGAGCGCGAGGGGCAGGTTCGGGCGATGGGCTCCGCCTACGCCTCGGCGGGCTGGCGGCCCTCCGATGTGGACCTGATCGAGTGCCACGGCACGGGGACGCCGCGCGGTGACGCGGTGGAGCTTTCGAGCCTCGACACGCTCTGGTCCGAAGAGGATTCGACCGCCGGCTGCGCGATCGGCTCGGTGAAGTCGAACGTTGGGCACCTGCTCACCGCCGCCGCTGCCACCGGCCTCGCCAAAGTCCTGCTCGCGCTGCGCGAGGGCGTGCTTCCGCCGAGCGCCGGCTTCGAAGCCGCCACGGCGGCGCCGGGCCTCGGTCGCTTCCGGGTGCCCACGGCGCCGGAGCCGTGGCAGCGCCGCGCGCCCGACCTGCCGCGGCGGGCGGCCGTCTCCGCCTTCGGCTTCGGCGGGATCAACGCCCACCTCCTGGTGGAGGAGTGGCTCCCCGGCGCGGCCTCGGAGCGGTCAGCAGCCGATGCTGACCCGATCGCCATCGTGGGGATGTCCACGCGCTTCGGCAGGCTGCGGGATCTCGCCGCCTTCCGCGAGGCGATCTTCCGCGGCGAGCGCGTGCTCGATCCCCGCCCGGCCGATCGCGCGGGGCCTGCCGACGAGCCTCGATCCGCCGGCCCCGGCGCGTGGATCGACGAGCTCGAGATTCCCCTGGGCCGCTACCGCATTCCCCCTCGCGAGCTGCCGTCGCTGCTGCCGCAGCAGCTCCTCGCCCTCGACGCCGCGACCGCGGCTGCGGACGATGCGGGCCTGATCCGGCTCGGGGCTGCGCCGAGGCTGCGCACGGGCGCGCTGGTGGGCCAGGGCCTCGATCCCGAGACGACCCGCTTCCAGCTTCGCTGGCTCCTGCGCGAGAGGGAGGACGAACGCCTCGACGAGCTCGGGCCGGCCCTCGACTCCGCTCGCACCCTTGGCGCCCTCGGCGGCGTGGTGGCGGGTCGAATCGCCCGAGAGCTGCAGCTCGGCGGGCCGAGCTTCTCCGTCTCGGGAGAGGACACCTCGGGCCTGCGCGCCCTCGAGGTCGCCGCGCGGCTCCTCCAGGCCGGCGACGCCGACGCGATGATCGTCGCTGGTGTCGAGGTCCTCGGCGCGCTGGACGGCTCGCTCCGCCCCTGGTCTCGAACCGGCCGCTCGCTCCCCTTCGAGCGCGACGCGGACGGGTGCACGCCGGGTGAAGGCGCCGCCGCCGTGGTATTGAAGCGCCTCTCCGACGCGGAGGCGGCCGGCGATCGGATCTACGCCGTTCTCCGCGGCGTCGGCGCTGCCGGTGGGGGCGATCTCGGCGAAGGCGCCCTCGGCGACGGACCCACGGAGCACGCCTACGTCCGGGCCCTCGAGCGCGCCCACGCCGAGGCCGGCGTCGACAAGGAGCGCATCTCGCTCCTCGAGGCCCACGGCAGCGGCATCCCCGACGAGGACGCCGCCGAGGCCCGCGCCCTCCACCGCTATTTCGGGCCCGGCGTCGATCCGAGCTGCGCCCTGGGATCGGCCAAGGCCGTTGTCGGACACACGGGCGCCGCCTCGGGGCTGGCGTCGGTGGTGAAGACCGCCCTCGCCCTCTTCCACGAGATCTTGCCGCCGCACCCCGGTTTCCGCATGCCCGTGGACGCGGCGGATTGGGACGCAGGCCCCTTCCACGTGCCGAGGACGGCGCAGGCCTGGCTACGCGATCGCGCCGAAGGCCCGCGCCTCGCCGGCGTCAGCTCTGTTGCCCGGGACGGCACCTGCCTCCACGCCGTTCTCGGCGGCGTCGAGCGCCCCGCCTCCGCACACCGGCGCGAGCGCGCGCGGCCCGCGGGCGATCGGGGCGTCGGGCTCTTCGTTTGCCGCGGCCGCACGGAGGCGGGGCTCGCCTCTGCCGTCGCCTCGCTGCGCGAATGGCTGCAGCGGGAAGCACCGATCGAAGCGCTCGCCGCCGGATGGCACAGGGCGACCGCCGCTTCCGCATCGGGGGCGGAATCGTCCGCCCACGCCCGCGCCTTCGTCGGCGCGAGCCGCGACGAAATCCTCCGTCAGCTCGACCGCCCTGCGCGCCCGGGGTCGCTTCGCGCCGCGAACGGAAGTCCCGAGGTCGCCTTCGTCTTCCCCGGCTCCGGGAACCACTTCGTGGGCATGGGACGCTCGCTGGGCGTCACCTTCCCCGAGACCATCCGCGCGCTGGACTCGGAGACCACCCAGCTCCGCAGCCAGATGATGCCGCGGTGGTTCGCGCCGTGGCGCGCCTCGTGGCCGAAGGGCGCCGAGGGCGAAGCCGCCCGCGCCATCGCCCGGGAGCCGGCGCGGATGATCCTCGGGCAGGTCGCCCATGGCATCGCCATGAGCGACTGCTTGCGCTTCCTGGGCGTGGAGCCCGACGCCGTCGTCGGCTACAGCCTGGGGGAGACGGCCGGCCTCTTCTCGGCGCGCGCCTGGCGCGATCGCGACGGGATGTTCTCGCGCACGATGGCCTCGCCGCTCTTCCGCGACGAGCTCTCCGGACGCTGCGACGTGGCCCGCCGCGCGTGGGGCGTCGACGAGGCGGACTGGCACGCGGCCGTGGTGAACCGCAGCGCCGACGAGGTGCGCGCCGCGCTCCGCGGCACCGTCTCGCTCCTCATCGTCAACGCGCCGGGGGAGTGTGTCGTCGGCGGCCGCCGCGGCGACGTCGAAGCCCTGGTCGCCGCGCTCGCCTGCGAGGCGCTGCCGCTCGAAGG
This sequence comes from Vulgatibacter incomptus, assembly GCF_001263175.1. GTDB lineage: Bacteria > Myxococcota > Myxococcia > Myxococcales > Vulgatibacteraceae > Vulgatibacter > Vulgatibacter incomptus. The sequence goes on from NZ_CP012332.1 coordinate 2,836,970, forward strand.
CGTCCCCACCGTCCACTGCGGCGTGGTGGAGCCCGTCGCCGCAGCCTACCGCCGCCTCCACGTACAGCCCACCACCGCGCCTCCCGGCGTGCGCTTCTACAGCGGCGCGTGGGCGAAGGCCTACGAGCCGACGGACGAGAGGGCTGCCGATTCCATCCTCGCCAACGCGCTCCACGGCTTCGACTTCCCGGCCGTGATCGAGAAGGCGTGGGAGGACGGCGTCCGGATCTTCGTCGAGCTCGGGCCGCAGGGCTCCTGCACCCGGATGATCGGCCGGATCCTCGCGGGGAGGGAGCACCTCGCCGTCGCAGCGTGCCAGCGCGATCGGGATCCCGCGTCGACGATGTTGGGCGCCGTCGCGCGCATGATCGAGTCGGGAATTCACGTGGATCTGGAGCGCCTCTACGGCGCCGAGAGCGGAATCGAGCTCGAGGATCCCGAGGCCGCACCGCGACCGAGCGTGTCCGTGCCGATGGGCCGGCCGTGGCCTCGCGTGGACGCCGTGCAGGAGGAAGAAATCATCCGACAGCCGATGCCGATCCCCGAGACCATCCCGGCAAATGAAGACCTCCGCGCCATCCCCGCGCCCGTCTCGCCGGCCGTGCATGGATCGAGCACCGTGATGGAGCTCGGCGCACTGGCGCGGGGCATCCTCGAGACCTCCCGCGCGAACGTCGCCGCCCACGGCGTCTTCCTCCATGCCGCGGAGGGTGCTCTGCACCTGCGACAGCTCGCGCTGGAGAACGAGCGCCGCCTCCTCCAGCTCCTCGGCGGCGCCGCGCCAGACTTCGCAGCGCCCCCGATTGCTGCGCCCGAGATCGCCGCGCCTGTCCCTGTAGCCACCGGAGGGCAGCCGCCCGCTTTCGACCGCGACCTCTGCATGGAGTTCGCGATCGGCAAGCTCTCGAACGTGCTCGGCCCCGCGTTCGCCGAGGTCGATCTCCACGCGACCCGCGTGCGGCTCCCAGACGAGCCCCTCATGCTCGTGGATCGCATCGTGTCCGTCGAGGGCACCCTGGGTATCCTCGGCAGCGGCCGCTGCGTCACCGAGCACGACGTGCACCACGGCGCCTGGTACCTCGACGGCGGACGCGCTCCGGTCTGCATCAGCGTCGAGTCCGGCCAGGCCGACCTCTTCCTCTGCGCGTACCTTGGCATCGACCTCGTCACCAAGGGCGAGCGCGTCTACCGCCTCCTCGACGCCCAGGTCATCTTCCACCGCGACCTGCCGCGCCCCGGAGAGACGGTCCGCTACGACATCCGGGTCCACCGCTTCATCCGCCAGGGCGACACGCACCTGCTCTTCTTCGAGTTCGACGGCACCATCGCCGGCGAGCCGCTGATCACCATGCGCAGCGGCTGCGCCGGCTTCTTCAGCCCCGGTCAGCTCGCGAGCGGCAAGGGGATCGTCGGCGAGCTCCCCAGCGCGATCCCGCAGCGGCGCCTCGGCAGCGACGGAAGGACCACCGCTCCCTTCGAGCCCCTGGTGTCCATCGGCCGGGAGACCCTCGGCGACGAGGCCCTGGACGCGCTGCGCCGGGGGGACGCCGAGACCGCCTTCGGCCCTCTCTTCGCCGGGATCACGCTCCCGCCCGCGCTGCGCCTGCCGGACGGCCGGATGAGGCTCGTCGATCGAATCATCGAGCTCGACCCGACGGGTGGCCGGTTCGGCCTGGGCACCGTGACCGGCGAGGCCGACATCGAGCCCGACGCCTGGTTCCTGACCTGCCACTTCTCGGACGATCCCGTGATGCCGGGCACCCTGATGTACGAGTGCTGCCTGCACACGCTCCGGGTGCTGCTGCTGCGCATGGGCTGGGTCTGCGACGAGTCGGAGGCGCCGGAAGGCCTCGGCTACGCGCCCGTCGTCGGCAACCCGAGCAAGCTCCGATGCCGCGGCCAGGTCACGCCCACCACGAAGAAGGCGCGCTACCGCATCGACATCAAGGAGATCGGCTACGACCCCGAGCCCTACGTCCTCGCGGACGCCTCCATGTTCGTGGACGACCTCCACGCCGTGGAGATGGAGGGCATGTCGGTGCGCCTCGTGGGTATGGACGCCGAGCGCATCGCGCGCACCTGGGCCCGCTCGACCTCCGCGGCACACGCCGCATCCGAGCCTGTCGAAGCAGACGATCTCGGCGCCCTCTTCGCGGACGACGCCATCCTTCCTTTGGGTCGCACGTCGAGCAACCGACCCATCTACGGCCGCCGCCACATCGAAGCCTTCGCCACCGGCCTCCCGTCCCAGGCCTTCGGCGCGCCCTACCACCGCTTCGACGGCGGGCGCATGGCGCGCCTCCCCTCGGATCCCTTCAGCTTCATCGACGAGATCGTCCCCGAGGCAGGCGCCCCATTCCGTCTGGAGAAGGGCGCCAGCGCGAAGGCCGTCTACCGCGTCCCCACTGACGCCTGGTACTTCGGCGCGAGCCGCCTCGGGCACATGCCGTATTCCGTGCTCCTCGAGGCCGCCCTCCAGCCCTGCGGCTGGCTCGCCGCGTGGCTCGGCTCGGCCCTGCGCCGCGACGAGCCCCTCTTCTTCCGCAATCTGGAAGGCACGGCGACGGTGCACGATCTCGTCACGCCGGGTACGGGCGACCTGGAGACCCTCGCGCACCTCGACCTCGTCTCCGAAGCCGGCGGGATGATCCTCCAGCAGTTCACCTTCGAGACGCGCAGCGCCCGGGGCCCGGTCTTCACCGGCACGACCCGCTTCGGCTTCTTCCCCGAGGCCGCCCTGGCACAGCAGGCCGGGATCCGCGTCCCGACCGGCGGAATCGACATGCCCTCCGGAGGTCGGAGCTTCCCGATCGCCGCAACGGCGCCGCTCACGCCCGGCGATCCCGCGACACCGTCAACCGGCCTGGCGCTCCCGGCGGGCGCGTTCCGCTTCCTCGACCGCGTGGACGCGCTGAACCTCACGGGCGGGCCCCACGGCCTCGGCTCCGCCCTCGGCAGCAAGTCGGTCGATCCCGACGACTGGTTCTTCGCCGCGCACTTCCACGGCGATCCGGTGATGCCCGGCTCCCTCGGCGTCGAGGCGCTCCTGCAGCTCATGCAGCACCTCTGCGTCGAGCGCTGGCCGAGCCTCGCCAAGAGCCACCGCTTCGCCGTCATGCCGCCGAGCGGAGAGTCGAACCGCTGGGTCTACCGAGGCCAGGTCCGCCCCGCCACCGCGCGCATGGAGGTCGTCGCTCACGTGAAGTCGATCGCCGATCTCCCCGTGCCGCGCCTGGTCGCCGACGGCTACGTGCTCGCCGACGGCAAGGCGATCTACTCCATGCACGATCTCTCGATCGCGCTGGTGGAGCCCTGACATGCGCTGGTCCCGCGTCTGCATCGAAGCCATCGCCTACGAGCTCCCCGACGAGCGCGTGACGTCGTCGGCCCTCGAAGCGCGCCTCGCGCCGGTCTACGAGGCGCTGCGCCTCGGCGGCGGACAGCTCGAGGCCCTCACCGGGATCCGCGAGAGGCGCTGGTGGCCGAAGGGCCCGGTGATGAGCGACGTCGCCGCCCGCGCCGGCCGAAAGGCCCTCGAGGCCTCCGGCCTTCGGCCCGAGGATCTCGGCGCCGTGATCTACGGCGGCGTCGCCCGCGACAACCTCGAGCCCGCGACCGCCTGCGCCGTCGCCGAATCTCTCGGGCTTCCGCCGGAGGCCGTCGCCCACGACCTCTCGAGCGCGTGCCTGGGCATGCTCGAGGGCGTGGTGGAGCTCGCCAACCGCATCGAGCTAGGCCAGATCCGCGCCGGCCTGGTGGTCGGCGCCGAGAGCGCCCGCGAGATCGTCGAGCAGACCATCGCGCGCATGATCGCCGAGCCCACGCTGGAGCGCCTGCGCCTCTGCCTCGCCACCCTCACCGGCGGCTCCGGCGCCGCCGCCATCGTCCTCACCGACTCGTCGATCAGCGACGCCGGCCACCGCCTCCTGGGCGGAGCCTTCCGCTCCGCGCCCCAGCACCACCGCCTCTGCCGCTGGGGTCCCACCCACGGCCTCCTGGGGGACGGCCCGCAGGTGACGGACACCGACGCTTCCGCCGTCCTCGTCCACGGCATCGAGCTCGCGAAGCAGACCTGGCCGCGATTCCTCGACTCCCTGAAGTGGCGCGGCGACGACCTGGACAAGGTGGTCTGCCACCAGGTGGGCTCGGGCAACCGGCGCACCCTCCTGGACGCGCTGTCGATACCCGACGACCGCGATTTCTTCACCTTCCCCACCCTCGGCAACACGGGCTCCACCGCCCTGCCGATCGCCGCCGCCATGGCCGCCGAGCAGGGCTTCCTCGCCCCCGGCGACCGGGTGGGCCTGCTCGGCATCGGCAGCGGCCTCAACTGCCTGATGCTCGGGCTCCAGTGGTAGCGACATGACCTTCGACATCGCCCCTTTCCGCGAGCTCTATCCCTGGCAGGGCCACCGCCTGGACGTCGGCGGCGGCGTGCGCCTGCACTACCTCGACGAGGGCGCCGGCGAGCCGCTGGTGATGCTCCACGGCAACCCGACCTGGTCCTTCTATTACCGGAACCTCGTAAAGGGCCTCGCCGGCCGCTACCGCACCATCGTCCCCGACCACGTGGGCATGGGCCTCTCCGACAAGCCCGGCGACGACCGCTACGAGTACACGCTCGAGCGCAGGGTCCGCGATCTCGACCTCCTCCTCTCCACACTCGAAGTGAAAAAGGACATCACCCTCGTCCTCCACGACTGGGGCGGGATGATCGGCATGGTCTGGGCCATGCGGAACCTCGAGCGGGTGAAGCGCATCGTCCTCTTCAACACCGCCGGCTTCGGCCTCCCGCCGGACCGGATCCTGCCCTGGCAGATCGGCGTGATCCGCCACCTCCCCCGCTTCCAGCTCCCCGTGCGGGGCTTCAACGCCTTCGTCCGCGGCGCGCTCCTCGGCTGCGCGAAGAAGCCGCTGTCGCCGCTGGTGAAGAAGGCCTACCTCGCCCCCTACGACTCGTGGGCGAACCGGATCGCGGTGCAGCGCTTCGTCGAGGACATCCCCCTCGCGCCCGGCGACCGCAGCTTCGAGCTCGTGGACGAGGTGTCGCGAAACCTCGACAAGCTCGCGGCAATCCCGGTCTTCATCGGCTGGGGCGCCCACGACTTCGTCTTCGACGATCACTTCCTCGCCGAGTGGCGCGCCAAGGTCCCCCACGCCGAGGTGAAATACTTCGAGGACGCCGGCCACTACGTGCTCGAGGACGTCCACGACGCGATCCTGCCGCTGGTGGAGGACTTCCTCCGTCGCCATCCGATCGAGGCGCGCTCGTGAGCGCGGCGGGGCCCTCGCTGCAGCCGGCCGGGCCAGGCCTCGCCACCGCAGAGGGCGGCCCCGTCACCACATGTAACATCGCGTCACACCTACCCGCGATGGCCGCCCTGCAGTCCGACCGGCCCGCGGTGATCGTCCCGGCCAAGGGCGGCGGCTGGGAGCGGCTCAGCTTTCGCGAGCTCGACGCGCGCAGCGATCTCCTGGCCCACGGCCTCGAGAGCGCCGGGATCGCGAGCGGCACCCGCACCGTGCTCATGGTGAAGCCGTCGCTGGACTTCTTCGCCCTGGTCTTCGCGCTCTTCAAGGTGGGCGCAGTCCCGGTGCTCATCGATCCGGGGATCGGCAAGCGCGCGCTCCTGCGCTGCCTCACCGAGGTCGAGGCCGAGGCCTTCGTCGGCATCCCCGCGGCGCACCTCGCGCGGCTCCTCGTCCCCGCGCCCTTCCGGACGGTGAAGACCCTCGTCACCGTGGGAAGAAAGCTCGGCTGGGGCGGCAACGATCTGGAATCCCTGGCCAGGCTCGGCGCGGGCAAGGGCCCGTATCGGATGGCGGAGACCTCTCCCGAGGCGCTCGCGGCGATCCTCTTCACCTCCGGCAGCACCGGCATCCCCAAGGGCGCGATCTACACCCACGGGATCTTCGACGCCCAGGTGCGCTCGATCCGCGCGCTCTACGGCATCGAGCCCGGCGAGATCGACCTCGCCACCTTCCCCCTCTTCGCCCTCTTCGATCCCGCCCTGGGAATGACCGCCGTCGTCCCCGAGATGGACGCGCGCTTCCCCGCCAAGGCCGATCCCCGCAAGCTCGTCCACGCGATCGAGGCCCACGGCGCGACCAACATGTTCGGCTCGCCGGCGCTCCTCGACAACCTCTCGCGCCACGCCGAAGCCGCGGGCATCCGCTTCCCCACGCTGCGCCGCGTGCTCTCCGCCGGCGCCCCCGTCCGCCGCGACATCGTCGAGCGGATGCAGGGTCGCCTCGATGGCGAGGCCCAGGTCTTCACGCCCTTCGGCGCCACAGAGTCCCTCCCCGTGGCGAGCATCGGCAGCCGCGAGGTGCTCGAGGAGACCTCGTCCCGCACTGCGACCGGCGGCGGGATCTGCGTGGGACGGCCCGCTCCCGGGATCACGGCGCGCATCATCCGCATCGACGACGGCCCCATCGACTCGTGGAGCGACGACCTCGAGCTGCCTCGGGGCGAAATCGGCGAGATCACCGTGAAAGGCGACGTGGTCACGCCCGGCTACTTCGCCAGGCCCGAGCAGACCCGCCTCGCCAAGATCCGCGACGGCGACGCCATCGTCCATCGCATGGGCGACCTCGGCTGGATCGACGAGCTCGGCCGGCTCTGGATGTGCGGCCGCAAGAGCCAGCGCGTGCGGCTGGGCGACGGCCGCACTCTCTTTACTGAGTGCGTCGAGCAGGTCGCCAACCGACACCCGGCGATCCGGCGCAGCGGCCTCGTCCAGGCGGGGCCCGGCCGCGCCGCCCTCGTCGTCGAGAAGGAGCCCAGCGCTTCCGCGAACGACGACACGCTCCGCTCCGAGCTCCGCTCTCTCGTCGATCCCTCCATCGAGGCGATCCTCGTGCACCGGGGCAGCCTGCCGGTGGACGTCCGCCACAACGCCAAGATCGACCGTGAGCGCCTGGGCCGCTGGGCCGAACGGACGCTGGGATGATCCGCTCGGTTCGGCGAGATCGCGGAGGGAGCACCAAGTGAAAGCACTGGTTACCGGCGGTGGCGGCTTCCTCGGCAGCGCCCTCGCACGTGCGCTCCTCGCCCGCGGCGACGAGGTGCGGGTGCTCGCCCGAGGCGCCTACCCCGAGCTGCAGGCCCTCGGCGCCGCGACGATCCAGGGCGACCTCCGCGATCCCGCAGCCGTCGCCGAGGCGTGCTCGGGGATCGACGTCGTCTTCCATACCGCCGCCAAGGCCGGCGGCTGGGGCGACCCCGCCGAGTACGAGGCCATCAACGTCCACGGCACGCGGAACGTGATCGACGGCTGCCGCGCGGCCGGCGTGCCCTCCCTCGTCTACACCAGCACGCCCAGCGTCGTGCACCAGCGCCACGGGATCGAGGGCGGCGACGAGTCGCTCCCCTACGCGCAGCATTTCGAAGCCCACTACCCGCGCACCAAGGCCGCTACCGAGAAGCTCGTCCGCGACGCGAGCGACGACGCGCTCCGCACCGTCTCGATCCGCCCCCACTTCATCTGGGGCCCGGGCGATCGCCACCTGCTCCCCCGTCTCCTCGATCGGCAGCGTAGCGGCCGCCTCCGCCGCGTAGGCAAGGGCGATCCCCTCACCGACACCTGCTACGTGGACAACTGCGTCCACGCCCACCTCCTCGCAGCCGACCGCCTTCGAGCCGGCGCCGACCTCGGCGGCAGGGTCTACTTCGTGAGCGACGGCGCCCCGATCGGCCTGTGGACCATGGCGAGCCGCATGCTCCAGGCAGCTGGCGGCGAGCCCATCGAGGGCACCGTCCCCGCGTGGCTCGCGCGCGCCGCCGGCGCCGCCCTCGAGGCCACGTGGTGGCTCCTGCGCCGCCAGGACGAACCCCTCATGACCCGCTTCGGCGCCTCGCAGCTCAGCCACGCCCAGTGGTTCGACATCGGAGCCGCCCGACGCGATCTCGGCTACGAGCCCCTCGTCTCCGTCGAAGAAGGCCTCCGCAGGCTCCAGGCGTGGAGCGAGCGCGAAGCACGCTGACCCGAAGAACGCTGCTCGTGCCAGTCCCCACCGACCTCCGGTAAGGTGCCGGCCTCGACCCAAATCCATCTCGCAGGAGGGAAGATGGAGCCCGAAGCGATCCCCGGATCTCGAATCGGTTACATCCGCAGCCACCTCAGGGGTGACCACCCGCTCGGCGTCGCGTGGGCGAACTTCTATCTCCTCCCATTCTTTGCCAATGCAGTTGGATCCCCGATCCTGTCGCTCCTCGAGGACGCGCCGGCACGGATCCCCTCCCTGGCGTCACTGGTCTTCGTCATCCTCGTCCTGGCACTCAGGGGATGGGGGGCGATCGGCGCCTGGGCGTCTGCCAGCCTGCACGTATCGAGAGACGGGAAGCCGGTCTGGGCGCGAGCCGCCAAGGCGGGCATCGCCGTGGTGCTCCTGATCCAGGTCCTCAACCTGGCGCGTCTCGCGCCCGAGCTCGGCGAGCACGTCCTGGTCGCCTTTGGTCCCTCTCCATTTCCCGCCTTCGTCGCCGAGCCGAGCGCCGACGGAAAGGCGATCCTCGCCAGCGGCGACATGTCCGACGACGCCGCGGATGCGATCCGTCGCGCTCTGGATCGCGCGCCCGACGCGAAGACCGTCGTCCTCAGCTCGGACGGAGGATGGATCGCCGCAGGAAAGCGGGTCTCCGAGCTCATCGCGGAGCGTGGCCTCTCGACCTACGTCGAATCGGAATGCTCGTCCGCTTGCACGATCGCGTTCCTCGGTGGCGTCGATCGAGCCGTCTCGCCAAGCGCCAAGATCGGCTTCCACCGCCCCCGAAAGGTTGGTGGCAGCGGGGAAGTCGGCGTGAAGAACACCGCAGGCAGGCTCTACGCCGCTGCGGGAGTCTCTCGCGCGTTCATCGAGCGAATCCTGGACACGCCGCCTGAGTCGGTCTGGAACCCAAGCGTGGCCGAGCTGCTCGAGTCGAAGTTCGTAACGAGGGTAGTCACTGACGTCGAATCGCCGAGCGCCGAATCGCAATCGGCCGCCGCGGCTCCTGCCGTCAGCCGAGAGAGTCCGCCTGCCCCGGCGGTCCCGTAGCGACGACCGGACCTCGGCGACCTCGACCTCCGTGGCCCTCATCACGCCAGGTCCCCGCTCACGCGGAAGGCCGCCTTTCCGGGCTCGAGCGCGAGCTGCAATCCCAACACGGCCAGCACGTCGATCAGCTTGTCGAGCCTGAGCGTCGGCTTCTTCCCGCGCTCCAGGTCGTAGATGAAGACGGGGCCGCACCCCGCCAGCGTGCTCAGCTCGATCTGGGTCAGGCCGAGGCCCTTTCGCCGCCGACGCACGGCCGCGCCGAGCGCGCTCGCCCAGCCCTCCCCTCCTCCAACGCCATCCGATCGCATGGAACGCCTCATCGCCTGCCGTGGAGTCCGCGGATTCAGCCGTAGAATCCATTCGTCCTGATGGATTTTCGCATAGCTACGGAATCGCGCGAGCCGAGGCGAACGAATTCCATTCGGTCGAATGGATTTCAGCGAACGCCGATCGGGAAAAGCTCGGGAAACCCTGATCTCCGGGACCAAGCCAAGCCTTCGCTCTCCGCAGGCCACTTCGCCTTGAAGGTGGCCAACTCGGCTGCTAATCGACCGGTCTCGCCGCCAAGGAGGCCCGTTGGACGTCGCCTACATCCTCGCCCCAGTGCTGCTCATCGCAGTGGTGCTGGCGGCGGTCCTGCTCGAGCGCCTCAGCGTCCCCGTGATCCTCGTCGCCCTGGGCGCGGGCATCGCATTCGGCAGCGACGTCCTGAACCTCTGGCCGTTCGACAACGTCCTGCTGACCAACCAGGTCGCCAACATGGCCCTGGTCTTCATCCTCTTCCACGGCGGCTTCGTCACCAAACGCAGCGACTTCCGGGCCGTGGCGCTTCCGGCGGGAGGCCTGGCGACCTGGGGCGTGCTGCTGACGGCGGCGATCACCTACGCCTGCCTGCGGTGGGGGCTCGGCTGGTCCTTCGAGAAGTCCGTCCTCCTCTCGGTGATCATCTCCTCCACCGACGCCGCGGCGATCTTCTCGATCCTCCGGCGCCAGTCGCTGCCGCCCAGGCTCTCGTCCACGGTCGAGATCGAGAGCGCCGCCAACGACCCGATGGCGATCCTCCTGACCGTGGTGGCGGTGACGGCCTTCGCCTCTGGCGAGGCCGACGGCGCCGCCATGGTGGTGGAGTTCTTCTGGAAGTTCACCGCGGGTCCGATCGTCGGCTTCCTGCTCGCGAAGAGCTCCCTCTGGACCTTCAACCGCCTCCGGCCCCAAGACCGCGGCTACTACTACGTGCTCTTCCTCGGCGTGGTGCTGCTGACCTACGGCATCGCCGAGGCGGCGAACGCGAGCGGCATGCTGGCGGTGTTCACCGCGGGCTTCGTGATGGGCAACCGCCCCTTCGTCCACAAGCAGGGCGTGCTCAACTTCTCGGAGGCGATCTCCGCCATCGCGAACATCGGCATGTTCGTGCTCATGGGGCTGCTCGTCTTCCCCCGCGACTGGTCTGGGCTCTGGGTCCAGGGCACCCTCCTCTTCCTGGTGCTGACCTTCGTCGCGCGGCCGCTCGCCGTCTTCCTCGGGACGATGGGCATGCGCTTCGGCACGAAGAACAAGCTCTTCGCGTCGTGGGCGGGCCTCCGCGGCGCGGTGCCCATCGTGCTCGCCACCTACCCGTCCGCGGCGGGCCTGGCGCTCGGCGAAGAGGTCTTCAACCTCGTCTTCTTCGCGGTGCTCCTCTCGATCCTGATCCAGGGCTCGACCATGGGCACGTTGGCGAAGTGGATGGGCCTCTCGGAACCCTCGCGCCCGAAGCCGCTCTTCAACTTGGACCTCATCACCATGGCCCACAGCGACTACGATCTCTTCGCCGTGGACCTGCCAGATCCGCGAGGCGCGCCGGGCCCGAGGATCCGCGACCTGAACCTCCCGGAAGGTTCGGTCATCACCCTCGTCACCCGTGGCACGGAGGTCGTGATCCCCAAGGGAAACACGCGGCTCCAGGGCTGGGATCAGGTGACCGTCCTCGCCCACGCGCCCGACGAGGACCGCGTGCGCGCCGCTCTCCTCGAGCCCTTCACGGCGAAGGAGGCCGACGCGGCCGAGGCCCTGCCGAGCACGACGTAGCAACGTCGTCGATCGCGGCCAGGCCCGAGCGATGGCTCGAGGTGCATCGTCCCCCTACGCTGCGCTTGAGGAGACCTTCACCCCTCCGCGATCGGCGCGGCGCTCGTCGTAGTCGGCGGCGGCGGCCGCACGAAGTCCCACGGCTCGCGGCGCAGCTTGGCGGCCAGCGCACGAAGGAGCTCGGAGCGATCCGCCCTCGTGATCCCCTCGGACCGCATGGCCACCACGAGCGCGAGGGCGAAGCTCACTCCGAAGTTCAGCAGGGCCATGGTGACGATGCCGAAGAGGGCCGCGAAGAACCCCCACGACGCGATCGCCCCCCAGCCCAGCGAGCTCACCGCGAGCGTGAGGCTGCCGGTGGAGAGGGTCACGTGGCGAACGTCGAGCGGGAGGCCCGTCGCGTTCCCGACCAACGGAGTCAGAGCGAGCATCACGCCGAGTGAAACGTTCCCGGCGATGCCGCCGACGTTCCCGGCGACGAATCTCTGGAGCCAGCTCGCACCGGCCTTGCCGAGGATCCGCCGAACCCGGGGCGACGCCGCCAGGGATTCCGGGAGCCTCCGGTAGATCGCCCAGTTCTGCGCGGCGCCCGCCAGCACGCTCGAGATCCAGAGCAAGACGCCGGTGAGGGCGGCATAGAAGATCGTCCCGCTGGTGAAGGGATCGAGCGATCCGATCACGTACCGTGCCTTCTCGGGTCCCAGCAGCGCCTCATCGGCGCCCCGCCGAAGCAACCGCTCTGCGAGCAGGACCGCCGGCACGACCAACCCCAGGTTTCCTGCTGCCGCCGCGAGCTGCGAGCGCGTGATCCGCGCCACCACCTCCGACCACTCGCCGCCGGCCCGGGCGCCGATTCCCCGAGCGAGAGCCGCCGCCGTCACGGATGGCTGCTTCGTCGCCAGCGTGAAGCCCATGAGCTGCATCGTCACGAAGCTGCCCGCGTAGTTCAGCGCGGAGGCCATCCACTCCACCAGGAGCGGGAGCTTGGCCGCCACGATCCAGAACTTCGCCAGGGTGGTGCCGGCCGTGAGGACGCCGCCGCCCCCTGCGGAGCCGAGCATCCGCACGTATTCGCCGCGGGTCGACGTGATGTAGTGGCCGCCTGTCGCCCCCGCGTGCTCGACGATCTTCCGGGAGAGGAGCTGGACGTTCTCGCGGGCGAGGGCGCGAAGGCTCCCCTCGCGGGCGGCACCCGATACCAGGGAGGCCGCGAGCGCCACGCCGGCGCCGACGTCTCCGCCCGCTCCCGTGAGGCGCGCGAGTCGCTCGATTCGCTCGAGGCCCAGGTCGATCTGCTTGAGGCGATAGACGAGGTCGACGCTGACTCCGCCCTCCTCGAGGCGAGCCTGGACCTCTGCGGCCTTCATCCGGCAGGCGGCAGCCGCCTCGAGACAGGCGCTCCGGACGGCCGGCACCTCGGAAGCCGGCGCGTCCGCGAGGGCCTTGCACGCGAAGGGAAGCTGGAGGAACGCCGATGCGGAGGGATCGGATAGGCCGGCCCGCTCGACGAAATCGTCCGACAGACCGATGGCGCAGACGCGCGCGGCCACCACCTGGAGGGCCGACGAGATCCCCTCCTGCAGCGGCGACAGCGGGTTTCCGAGGAGGCGGAGCACCTCGTCCACGAGCTCGGGCGAGAGGGCCGCGAGGCGGTCGCCGCTCTCCCGATCCGGAAAGAGGCGCCGAAGGATGGGGACGAGATTGCCGTCGGCCGGCGGCTCCGGAAGGACGTGCTCCGCGATCCGCCGCCCGGCCTCCGCCAGGATGCCCGGCCTCGAAGGTAGGCCTGCCGACGAGAAGAGGCGCGCTGCCTGTCCCCCCTCCAGCACCCGACGGATGCAGGCCCCGAGGTCCGCCGCCGCCGCGGAGTCCTCGCGCAGCGACGCGACCAGGGCCGAGAGGCGATCGTCGACCCCGTCGCCCCCGGCGAACATCCACGCCGCGAGCTTTCGCAGGAAGGTCAGCGACCGTTCGGGATCGTCATCGGGCCCGGGGCGCTTGGCGAGGAGAGTCGCGAGCTGGCGGAGGGCGCGTTCGTTCGGCAGTGGCGCCCGAGATTCGTTGGAGGTCCTCTCATCCATCGCCGGGCACGATACATGGGACGAGCGCCCAGCGCCCCCCCGCCCCTTCAGCCTGCGCGGAGCCGCACCTGCGCGAGCACAAAGCCGGAGCGCCGCTCCGCGCGGGCCTCGACGACGAAAGGGCCCTCGTTCCGCACGAGATGGAGCCCGACCCGCGCCTCGCCCACGTCGTCGTCCAGCTCCACCTCGGCCTCGGCGAAGCCGACGTAGCGGTTCACGTGCGGATGCAGGGCCTTGTAGATCGCCTCCTTGATCGCGAAGCGCGTGACCAGCGCGCCCCAGCGCCGCGCCTCCGGGAGCTCGAGGATCCGCCTCTCCTCCTCCGGCCGCAGGATCCGCTGCAGGATCGACATCCGCTCGGGCTCGAGCTCTTCGAGGTCGACGCCGAGGGTCCCCTCGGACGCGGGGGCCACGAGCCCGACCGCCAGCGTGCGCTTGTGGGAGACGGTGGCGGAGAACGCGGGAGGAGGGAGCGGCTCGTTGCGCGGCCCGCGGAGCACCGCGCCCAGCTCCACGCCCAGCCCTGCAGCGGCCTCGCGCAGCGCGAGCCGGCCCCCCACCCACTCGACCCGGCGTCTGCCCCGCAGCGTCCCGGCCACGGCCGCCTCCTCCGGATGCAGCCCGCGCAGGATCGCCTTCGGCGGGTCCTCGAGGCCCGGAGGGAGGTGAACGGCGGCGAGGATCCCGAAGGGAGTCGCCTCGACGAAGGAGGTGGAGAAAAGTGCGTCCATTCCAGTGGCTACCACGCGACAGAATAACGTGCCTCACCCACCCTTGCGCTATACTGTTCGGCCAGGAGTGCCCGCCCACGGCCGACGGTTCGAAGAAACAGGCCGCCGGCCACGGCGCGCCGCGAGAGGATCGGAGAAGGCAGCGCGTTGGAACACCTCCTCGACAGACGTCTGGTTCTCGTCACCGGCAAGGGCGGCGTGGGCAAGAGCACCGTTTCCGCGGCCCTGGCGCTGGTGGCGGCCCGCGCCGGAAAGCGCGCGGTCGTCTGCGAGATCGAGGGGCCCTCCGCGGTGGCGCCGCTCCTCGGAGCGACCGGACACGGCCACGCCCCCCGCCCCATCGGCGAGGGCGTCGAGCTCGCGGTGCTCACGGCAGAGGAGGGCCTGCGCAGCTACCTGGCCGATCGCATCCGGCTCCCCGGCATCGTCGACCTCGTCTTCAAGCAGCCGGCGGTCAGCAAGTTCTTCCGCGCCGCGCCGGCCTTCGCCGAGATGGGGATCCTCTATTCCATCTCCAAGCTCCTCGACGAGAAGGACGCGCGCGGGCGCCCGGCCTGGGACCACGTGATCGTCGACCTCCCCGCCTCCGGCCACGCGGTCGGCATGCTCGAGGCCCCCTTCATCGGCAAGCGGATCTTCCTCGCCGGCCCGGTACGGCACCTGTGCGAGTCGATGGAGCGGATGCTCCTCGACCACGACCTCGCCACCTGCGCCGTTGTCACGCTGCCGGAGGAGCTCCCGGTGAACGAGGCGCTCGAGCTCGCGGCCAAGCTGCGGGACCGCGGCCTTCGGGTGGAGGCCGTCCTCGCGAACGCGGTGGAGTCGGAGCCTCTCGAGCCGGAGGAGCACGCGCTGGTCGAGAAGCTCCGGGCGCTGGAGCACCGCCCCCTGCTCGAAGGGGTGGCGGTCGCAGCGCGCAGGGCGGCCCGAGGGCGCGCGATCCTCGGCCGTCTGACCAAGGGGCTCCGGAAGGCCCCCGTGCCGATCTCCTTCCGCCTCGAGCGTGGCCGCGAGCTGGTGAAGGCCATCGCCCAGGAGCTCGAGACCGCAGCCACTCCCGCCGGAAACCGTCTATAAGGCGCGCCCTGGCACAGTCCCCCCTCGCATCGGAAATCCGAGGATAGGCCCGAGACGGGCCAGCACGATTCACACATGAACGACAATCTCGAACTCCTCCTTGCAGACGGCGTGATCGACGACGTCGTGTCGCGCCTGAAGAGCGGTAAGGAGGCCGATGTATGGCTCGTCCGCCACGGCGGCGAGGTCGTCGCAGCCAAGCTCTACAAGGAGCGGACGGCGCGCAATTTCAAGAACAACGCGGGATACGTCGAGGGACGCAAGGTGCGAAATTCACGCACACAGCGTGCGATCGACAAGGGCTCGCGCTTCGGCCAGGAGGCGGCGGAGGAGGCGTGGAAGTCGGCTGAGGCCGACTCGCTCTACAAGCTCCACGCCGCTGGCGTCCGCGTCCCCACTCCGGTGATGTTCTACGAGGGAGTGCTCCTCATGGAGCTCGTCACGGGCCCCGACGGGCAGGCGGCGCCGCGGCTCATCGACGTGGCCCTCACGCCGGCCGAGGCGGCGGCGATGTACACGGACCTGCGGTCACAGATCGTGAAGATGCTCTGCTGCGATCTGATCCACGGCGACCTCTCGCCCTACAACGTGCTCCACGGGGCGAACGGGCCGACGATCATCGACTTCCCCCAGACCGTGGCGGCGGCGGCCAACAGCCAGGCCTGGTTCTATTTCCAGCGCGACTTCGACAACATCCGCGAGCACCTCGCGTCTTTCGACCGCAGCCTCCTCGGCCGCGGCGGCGACGCGCGGGAGATCTGGCGGGCGTACGAGCGGCGCGAGCTCAACCCGGAGTTCGAGCCGACGGGACGCACGGAGGAGAAGAGCGCGAAAGCCGAGCGCCCGGCGGAGGCAGCAGCGGCCCCCGCAGCGGCTCCGACGGTCGGCGGGATCCGCGAGTACGTGCCCGAGCGCCGTTCGGGCGGCCCACGCCGCGAGCGCGGCTTCGACGGTCCCCCCAGGCCCGACCGGCCCCGCGGCGAAGGTGGCTTCGACGGTCCGCCCAGGTCCGACCGGCCCCGCGGCGAGCGTGGCTTCGACGGTCCCCCCAGGTCCGACCGCCCGCGCCGTGAGGGTGGCTTCGACGGTCCTCCCAGGTCCGATCGCCCCCGCCGCGAAGGCGGCTTCGACGGTCCTCCCAGGTCCGATCGGCCCCGCCCCGAGCGCAGCTTCGACGGTCCTCCCAGGTCCGACCGGCCCCGCCGCGAGGGTGGCTTCGACGGTCCTCCCAGGTCCGACCGGCCCCGCCGCGAGGGTGGCTTCGACGGTCCTCCCAGGGCCGACCGCCCCCGCCGCGAGGGTGGCTTCGACGGTCCTCCCAGGTCCGACCGGCCCCGCCGCGAGGGTGGCTTCGACGGTCCTCCCAGGTCCGACCGTCCCCGCCGTGAGGGTGGCTTCGACGGTCCTCCCAGGTCCGACCGCCCCCGCCGCGAAGGCGGCTTCGACGGTCCCCCGAGGTCCGACCGTCCCCGCCGCGAAGGCGGCTTCGACGGTCCCCCGAGGTCCGACCGCCCCCGCCGCGAGGGAGGCTTCGACGGCCCCCCCAGGTCCGATCGGCCCCGCCGCGAGGGAGGCTTCGACGGACCCCCCAGGTCTGATCGGCCCCGCCGAGAGGGCGGCTTCGACGGTCCCCCCAGATCCGACCGTCCCCGCCGCGAGCGTCCGTTCGACGGCGGCGGCCGGCCTCACCGGGAGGGCTCCTTCGACGCCGGCGGCATCCCAGAGGCCCGCAACGACTCTCCGGGCAGCGATCCCGGCGCGCCCCGCAACGGCTGGCGCGACGGCCCCCGCGACGCGGGACGTCACGATCGTCGCGAACGCTCGCCCCAGGGCCGCCCGCCCCGTGAAGGGGGCGGACGCGAGAGGCGCGAGGAGCGTCCCGATCGCCGGCCCGGCGCCCAGGGCCCGGTCGTCGTCCACGTGAAGCGCCTCGTGGGCTCCGAGCCCCCGCGCAGCTGAAAGTCTGCAATCGGGGGCGCTCGCGCCCTGGACGAGTCACGCGCGCGGCGGGTCCTGTTGATGACGGGCCCGCCGTCGCTGTTTTGGGTCCCTCAACGCACGTTGGCGGCGGCGCCGCTCCGGTCTTAAACGGAGCGGATCATGTTCCGCCATCTCCGCGACACCTTCGCCCAGGCGCCCCGCACCCTGGCGCTCGTCTGGTCGGCCTCCCGCCGGCTCACCCTCGTCCTGGGCAGCGTCACCGTGGCGGCCTCGCTCCTGCCGCTGCTCGTCGCCTACGTCGGCAAGCGGATCATCGACGCCGTCGTGGCCGCGTCCCCCGCGGAGGCGCTGCGCTGGGTCCTCCTCGAGCTCGCGGTGATCGCCGTCCAGGCCCTGGCGCAGCGGGGCCTCTCCCTCCTGCGCTCCATCCTCGGCGCCCGGCTCTCCCTCGACGTCAACCTGCGGATCCTCGAGAAGGCCCAGACCCTCGAGCTGCGCCACTTCGAGGATCCCACCTTCTACGACCAGCTCACCAAGGCGCGCCGCGAGGCATCGTCCCGCCCGATCTCGGTGGTGACGGAGCTCTTCCAGCTCTTCCAGAACACCCTCACCCTCGCGGGCTACGCCGTCCTCCTCCTGCAGTTCAGCGGGCTCGCCGTGCTGGGCCTGCTCATCGCCACCGTCCCCGCCACGGTCGCGGAGATGCGCTTCTCCGGCCTCGCCTTCCGCCTGCGCAACTGGCGCGCGCCGGAGGGGAGGAAGCTGAACTACCTCGAGCACGTCCTCGCGAACGACGGACACGCCAAGGAGGTCCAGCTCTTCGGCCTTGGGCCCCTCTTCCTCTCGCGCTACCGCCAGCTCGGAGAGACGCTCTACCGCGAGGACACCGCCCTCGCCCGGCGCCGCGCAGGATGGGCCTACGTGCTCTCGCTGCTCGGGACCGGCGCCTTCTACGCCTGCTACGCGATCCTCGCCCTCTCCGCCGCGAAGGGCGCCATCACCCTGGGTGAGTTGACCTTATACGTAGTCGCCTTTCGCCAGGGGCAGCAGGCCTTCCAGTCCATCCTCACCGCCGTGGGCGGCATGTACGAGGACAACCTCTACATGTCGAACCTCTTCCAGTTCCTGGCGATCCCCACTCGCCGGGCCGAATCCCCGAAATCACTCCAGGCGAGGGCCGAGCTCGGGATCCGCTTCGATGACGTCGGCTTTCGCTACCCCGGCCAGGAGCGCTTCGCCCTGCGCCACATCGACCTCTTCATCCCAGCCGGCCAGAGCCTCGCCCTCGTGGGCGAGAACGGCGCCGGCAAGACCACGTTCATCAAGCTGCTCTCGCGGCTCTACGAGCCCACCGAGGGGCGGATCCTCCTCGACGGCAAGCCCCTCGACGCCTGGGAGCCCGGGGCCCTGCGCAACCGCATCGGCGTGATCTTCCAGGACTTCAACCGTTACCAGCTCACTGTCCGGGAGAACGTCGGCATGGGGAGCGTCGACCACCTCCGCGAGGACCTGCGCATCGAGCGCGCCATCGAGAGGGGCGGCGCGTCCGACGTCATCTCCGCCTTCGAGGGCGGCCTCGAGACCCAGCTCGGCCGCTGGTTCCACTCCGGCGCCGAGCTCTCCGGCGGCCAGTGGCAGAAGCTCGCTCTCGCCCGCGCCTTCATGCGCGAGGAGGCCGACATCCTCATCCTCGACGAGCCCACCGCCGCCTTGGACGCCCGCGCCGAGGCCGCCGTCTTCGAGCGCTTCCGCGCCCTCGCAGAGGGCCGCACCACCATCGTGATCTCCCACCGCTTCCCTACCGTCCGAGCCGCCGACCGCATCGTCGTCATCGAGGACGGCCGGATCGTCGAGCAGGGCTCCCACGACGAGCTCGTCGCCGCAGACACCCGCTACGCCCGCCTCTTCGAGCTCCAGGCCTCCGGTTACCGCTGACTCGCGCCCCCGGACTTCCCGCGTTGCCCCGGCGGTTCCCATGAAGATCCGGGGCGGGCTTCCCTCGCAGGCCGGCTTCCTATACAGAGCGCGCAATGAAGTTCACCGACCTCGACATCCATCCTTCGTTTCTCCAAGCCCTAGCCTCCCGTGGATTCGAGGAATCGACCCCCGTACAGGCGGCCGTGCTCTCGCCGGAATACGCGGAGCGCGACCTCCTGGTCTCTTCGCGGACCGGCTCCGGCAAGACCGTGGCCTTCGGCCTCGCGATCGGCCGCGGCCTCCTCGGCGACGCGCCGCACCTTCCGCCCGTGGACCAGCCGCTCGCGCTGGTGGTGGCCCCGACCCGCGAGCTGGCCCTCCAGGTGCAGCGCGAGCTGCAGTGGCTCTACGGCCCGGCGGGCGGCCGCGTGGCCTCCTGCGTCGGCGGCATGGACATCCGCCGCGAGCAGCGCGCGCTGCAGGACGGCGCGCATTTCGTGGTGGGCACGCCCGGGCGCCTATGCGATCACCTCGAGCGCAAGACGCTGGACCTCTCCGGCCTGCACGCGGTGATCCTCGACGAAGCCGACGAGATGCTCGACATGGGCTTCCGCGAGGAGCTCGAGCGCATCCTCCAGGACGCGCCCACCGAGCGGCGCACCCTCCTCTTCTCGGCCACGCTGCCGAAGGAGATCGACCAGCTGGCGCGGCGCTACCAGCGCGACGCGGCGCGGATCGCGGCGACCTCGCCGGAGGCCGCCCACCAGGACATCGAGTACCGCGCGCACCTCGTGGCGGCCCGCGAGATCGAGCTCGGGGTGGTGAACACCATTCGCTTCCACGACTCGGCTCGGACGCTGGTCTTCTGCGCCACGCGCGACGGCGCGAGCCGCCTCTCCGCGAGCCTCACCGAGCGCGGCTTCGAGGCGGTGGCGCTCTCCGGCGAGCTCTCCCAGGCGGAGCGGACGCGGGCGCTGAAGGCGCTGCGCGACGGCCGGGCGAAGGTGCTGGTGGCGACGGACGTGGCGGCGCGCGGCCTCGACCTCCCCGAGATCGGCCTGGTGATCCACGCGGATCTGCCGATCGACGCCTCCGTGATGCAGCACCGGAGCGGCCGCACGGGCCGCGCCGGCCGCAAGGGCGTGAGCGTGGTGCTGTCGCCCGTGGGCAAGCGGCGGATCGCGGAGCGCCTCCTCCGGATGGCGAAGGTCGCGCCCGATTGGACGCCGATCCCTTCGAACGAGGAGATCCGCGCCCTCGACCAGGAGCGGCTGCTGCGCGAGATCGGCTCGCTCACCCAGGAGCTCTCGCCCGAGGATCTCGAGGTGGCCAAGCGCCTCATCGAAGAGCGAAGCGCCGAGGAGCTCGTGGCGGGCCTGGTGAAGGTCCACCGCGCGCGGCGCCCGGCGCCCGAGGAGATGCCGCAGACCCTGTCGACCCTCGATCGCGAGTCTGCCTTCCAGCGCGGGCGCAGCGAGAGAGGCTCCCGGGCCACCGCGCCCCGCGGCGGATCCTTCGGCGAAGAGTCGACTCCCTTCGGAACCCGGGGTCCGCGGCAGCGGCCTTCCTTCGGCGGTCCTGACGACGACGGCGTGTGGTTCCGCCTCAACGTGGGACGCGTCGCCAACGCGGATCCGCGCTGGCTCGTGCCGATCATCTGTCGCCGCGGCAACGTGACGAAGAGCGAGATCGGGCGGATCCAGATCCTCGATCGCGAGACCCGCTTCCAGATCTCGGCCGGGGCCGCCGCCGGCTTCCAGGAAGCCGCGAGCGTGCCCGACAAGAAGGATCCCTCGATCCGGATCATGCCGATGGGTGCCGGCGAGCAGCGCCCCTCGCGCCCGCCGAGCTTCGACCGCAGCGTCGAGGGCGAGAGGCCCGCGGAGCGCATGAGCGCGGAGGCTCCGGTCGTCGAGAACGCAGCGGCGGAGGGCGAGACCCCCGTCCGCGCGAGCGAGAAGAGCTTCGAGGCCGACAGTGCGCGGCCCTACCGTCCGGCTCGGAAGAGCTTCGACTCGAACGGCGAGCGCCCCTACCGCCCGGCGCAGAAGAGCTTCGACTCGAACGGCGAGCGGCCTTTCCGCCCGGCCCGGAAGAGCTTCGAGGCCGACGGCGCGCGGCCTTACCGTCCGGCGCAGAAGAGCTTCGACTCGAACGGCGAGCGGCCTTTCCGCCCGGCCCGAAAGAGCTTCGAGACCGACGGTGCGGGGCCTTACCGCCCGGCGCCGAAGAGCTTCGACTCGAACGGCGAGCGGCCTTACCGTCCGGCGCAGAAGAGCTTCGACTCGAACGGCGAGCGGCCTTTCCGCCCGGCCCGGAAGAGCTTCGAGGCCGACGGCGCGCGGCCCTACCGTCCGGCGCAGAAGAGCTTCGACTCGAACGGCGAGCGGCCCTACCGTCCGGCGCAGAAGAGCTTCGACTCGAACGGCGAGCGGCCCTTCCGTCCGGCGCAAAAGAGCTTCGACTCGAACGGCGAGCGGCCGTTCCGCCCGGCCCGGAAGAGCTTCGACACCAATGGCGAGCGTCCCTACCGCCCGGCAGCGAAGACGTTCGCCCCGGCCGGCGATCGCCCTGCCCGAAAGAGCTACGGCGAAGGCGGCGATCGCCCCTTCCGCCCTGCGGGAAAGACCTTCCCCGGAGCCGGTGGTCGGCCCTTCGAGAAGAGCTACGGCTATTCCGCGAGGCCCAAGGGTCCCAAGAAGCGGAGCTGAAAAGGCGCGCTCCACCGCGGCACCCATGAGGTAGGCTCGTCCCCATGCTGATCGCGACCTGGAACGTGAACTCGATCCGCGCCCGGCACGAGCGCCTGGTGGCCTTCCTGGAGCGCCACACACCTGACGTGGTCTGCCTCCAGGAGCTGAAGTGCGAAGCCGAGGTCCTCGAGGCGCTGAACCTCGAGTCCCTCGGCTATCAGGTCGCCGCCAACTGCCAGAAGACCTACAACGGCGTCGCGATCCTCTCGAAGCGCCCCATCGAAGACGTGGCGATCGGCCTCGGCGACGGCGAGGACGATCCCCAGGCCCGCCTCGTCTCGGCGACGATCGACGGCGTGCGCGTCGTCAGCGCCTACATCCCCAACGGCGGCGAGGTCGGCAGCGACAAGTACGTCTACAAGCTCCGCTGGCTGGAGCGGCTGCGCGCCTGGCTGGACGCGCACTGCGACCCCACCCGGCCGCTGGCGCTCTGCGGCGACTTCAACGTCGCCCCGGAGGCCCGCGACGTCTTCGATCCCGCCGCGATGGAGGGCGACACCCTCTTCCACGCCGACTCGCGGGACCGGCTCCAGCGGATCCTCGACTGGGGCCTCGTGGACACCTTCCGGCTCCAGCACGAGGACGCGGGCCTCTACTCCTGGTGGGACTACCGGATGCTCGCCTTCCCGAAGAACCGCGGCTTCCGGATCGACCTGATCCTCGCCACTCCCTCCCTCGCATCGCGGGTGGAGGGCTCGTCGATCGATCGCGAGGAGCGCAAGGGCAAGCAGCCCTCGGACCACGCCCCCGTGCTCGTGAAGATCGCTTAGCTCTTCGCCGCGGCCTCGATCCGGTCGGTGAACTCCGCCCTCTCGTCGTCGATCACCTTCCGCTCCGAGATCATGAAGGTGCGGAAGGCCCACCACGCCAGGTTGAACCAGGGCGGGAGCGGGAGCTTGCCTCTGCGGGCGACCTGCGTGGCGCCGGCGGCCAGGAAGCCCATCGCCGCCAGCGTCCCCAGGTTCACCGAGCCCCTGGTCGCGCGGAGCACGCCGAGGTCGAGCTCTTCGAACATGCGCGTCGCGGCGCGGGCCACCTCGCTGCCGTTGAAGAGCGCCAACCGGACGATCTCCCCTTCGACCTCGGCGGGCGACTCCTCCCCCGGCAGGACCACCTGATCCGCCCGGGTGAAGGCGCGGAGCGCGTCGAGGATCCTCGAGTCGTCCAGCTCCGTCGGATCGTAGAGACATAGGACACTGCCGGTAAACGGTCGGACCTCCACCTCCTCCATCCCGTCGAGACGGCTCAGATGGTCGGCGATGGCGTCTCCCTCGTTCGGCTTCTCGCGCAGCCAGCCCAGGCGGAGCCGGAGGCGGCCTTGGCTCTGGTGCACGACGTAGGCGACCCGCTTCATGCCCTTCCCCCGGTCAGTGATGCGTCGGCGACTCCTTGCCGCGCGCCCGCGCGCGGGCCTCGGCCATGAGATCCGAGAGATCCTCCTGCTTCATCGCGCCCCTGGCGACGATCGCGTCCACGAAGCGATAGCCCGCCGTGGCGAGCTCGACGAGCAGCGGCCGCAGGTGCTTGGAGAGCAGCACCGTGCCCGCGCCGGCGCCATAGCCGATCAGGAAGGACGGCAGGTGGAACTTCATCGCGACTCTCCTCCTCTTCGAATCACGCGGATTCGGGGCGCCGCCGACAGGAGCATCGGCGCGGCCAGGCCCACGGCGAATCCGCCGAGGAGCAGCGGCGTCGGCGCCGGGATCCGGAGGACGCGCCGGAGCTGGGGAACGACCAATCCCCCGAGATGCAGGAGCGCCGCCGAGCCCACCAGCCCCGCGAAGCGGGCGTCTGCACCGGCACGCTCCTGCCTCGATCCGCGCCGCGGCGCCCGGCAGGCCACCGCGTAGCCGAGCTGGGCGGTCGGCAGGACGGCGAAGGCCAGGGGCGGACCGCCGAGGATCATCGCGCCGGCGCCCATGGCCGTCATCCAGCCTCCGTCGCGAACGAGGCGACGCAGATCTTCGCCGTCGATGAGGGGCGCGCCCTTCACCGCCGGTGGGCGATCCAGCACCTCGGGCTTGCCCGGCTCGAGGGCGAGGGCGAGCGCGGGCAGCGTATCCGAGAGGAGGTTGAGCCAGAGGAGCTGCAGCGGGAGCAGCGGCTCGGGGAGGCCGACGAGGAGCGCACCCAGGATCAGCGCCAGCTCCGAGAGGTTGGTGGCGCAGATGAAGTGCAGCGATCGGCGCAGGTTGTCCTGGACGATCCGCCCCTCGCCCACCGCGGCCAGGATGGTCCGGAGATCGTCGCCCGCCATCACCAGATCGGCGACCTGCCTCGCGAGATCGCTCGCCCTGGCGCCGACCGAGATCCCCACGTCCGCGACCTTCAGCGCCGGCGCGTCGTTGATCCCGTCCCCAGCCATCGCCACGATCTCGCCGCGCTCCTGGAGGAGCTTCACCACGGCGAGCTTCTCCTCCGGCGTGATCCGGGCGAGGACCGCGGTCCGATCGAGGCGGCGGGCGAGCTCGTCTCGGCCAAGTGTGGCGAGCTCGCTCGCGAGGAGCGTGCCGCCGCCCAGGTCGAGCTCGCCGGCGATGGCCTCCGCGGTCCGCCGCTGATCCCCCGTGAGGATCACGGTGCGGATCCCTGCTCGCCGCGCCAGGCGGATCGCCTCCCCCGCCCCCTCCCGGATCGGATCGCGCAAGCCGGCGAGGCCGATGAACGTGAGGCCGCCCTCCAAGTGAGACGGATCTTCACCTTCAGAGAACCGCTTCCAGGCGAAGGCGAGCACGCGGAGTCCGGCCGAGGCGAGCGCCGCGTTGCTCTCGCGCAGGCGGGCGCGGCCCTCGTCGCCCAGGGCTCCCGAGCGGTCGCGATCACAGAGGTCAATGACCTGGCCCGGCGCTCCCTTCACGAAGGCGACGAGCTCGCCGTCCGGCGCGTCGTGGAGGCTCACGACGTAGCGGACGCCCCGGGACCGCTCCCGCAGCTCCCGGCGCGGGAAGGCCTGCCGCAGCCGCGCACCGTCGAGACCCGCGTGCTCCGCGCCGAGGACCAGCGCGCGCTCGGTGGAGCTCCCCGCGAGCCGCGTCTCGCCGCGCACCTCTTCCACCTCGCTGTTGAGCAGGCCCGCTGCGAGGAGAAGGGATCCGGGATCCTCCAGGATCCGCTCCGGATCCGCCGTGATCGTCGCCGGGTCGACGGCACCATCGCCCAGGTCGATCGCCTCGAGGCGCATCTCGTTCCGCGTGAGCGTGCCGGTCTTGTCCGCGCAGATCACGCTGACCGTGCCGAGGGCCTCCGAGGCCGCCAGACGGCGCACGATCATCCCGTGGCGGTGGAGCCTCTGCATCGAGCGCACGAGGGCGGCGGTGGCCACGATCGGCAGGCCCTCCGGGATCGCCGCGACGCCGAGGGCCACGGCGCTCTGCAGGACCCGCGCAAAGCTCCTTCCGCGCAGCAGACCCAGCCCGGCGGAGAGGCCGGCGGCGCCGAGCGAGGCCCAGGCCAGGCCGTTCGACAGGCTCTCGAGGCGCTTGGTGACGGGCGCCTGGGGCGCCTGGGAGGTCTCGACCAGGCGGCGCACCCGCGCGAGCTCCGTGGCCCCTGCGGTCGCCACCACGACCGCGCGCCCGGAGCCGGCGACCACGGTGGAGCCGGCGTAGAGCATGGAGGTCCGCTGTGCGAGCGGCTCGTCCGCGGGGACGGGCTCGTCGCTCTTCTGCTGGGCCTCGCTCTCGCCGGTGAGGGGCGCCTCGTCGGCGGCGAGGCGCCGGGACTCGATCAGCCGCGCGTCTGCGGGCAGCACGTCGCCGGAGCGGCAGACCAGCACGTCGCCCGGCACCAGCTCCGTCGCCGCGACGTTCACGAGCGAGCCGCCGCGCACGGCGAGGGCTACGCCGGACTCGAGCTTGCGCCACGACGCGAGGATCTCCTGGTTCTTGCTCTCGATCCGGTAGCCGATGGCGGCGTTCAGGCCGATCACCACGAGGATCGCGGTGGCCTCCAAGGCCTGGCCCGTAACGGCGGCGAGACCCGCGGAGCCGAAGAGGAGGCCCATGGGGAGGTTCGCCACCTGGCCGAAGGCGATCTCCAGGCGGGAGCGCTCGTCCACGGGCTCCACCAGGTTGGCCCCGTAGCGCCGCAGCCTGGCCGCTGCCTCGGCGTGGTCCAGGCCGTCCGGCCCGGAGCCCAGCTCCTCGAGGACGTCGGCGACGCTCAGCGCGTGCCACTGCCTCTCGGTCCGTCTCCCATTCCGTGGCGGTGCAGCCGCCTCCCGGCCCTCCTCGTGGAGCTCCGCGAGCAGGGGCGTCCCTGGCGAGTAGCGGATCAGGACCCGCCCACTGAGCGGATTCGCCCTCGCCTCGACGATCCCCGGCCAGGCCCCGACGGTCTGCTCGAGCCTGCGGCCGAGGTGGCGATCGCCCACGAGGCCCGGTACCTCCAGCCGGAGCCTGCGGGCCGCCCGGTGGTGGCGCGCGACCCGGGCAGGATGGACCTGGGTATCGGCGAGGAGGACGATCATCCGGACGTTCGGGTGGGCCTACGAGGCTTCCAAACCTGCGGGCGCATCCCGCGCCCCGTCCATCCTCCGTTCGTGCCCCTATCCCGCCGAGACCACCCGTCCGCGCCCGGACCGCTTCGCGACGTAGAGGCGGCGGTCGGCAGCCTGGATCAGCGCCTCGGTCGAGCTGCCGTCCTCGGGCGCGCCGGCGATGCCGACGCTGAACGAGCACGAGAAGCGCGTCTTGCCGCTCTCGTCGAAGAAGGGCACCTGCGAGAACTCCTCGAGGACGCGCCCGAGCACGGCGGTCACCGTCTCCGGCGTCTCTCCGGGGAAGGCCAGGAGGAACTCCTCCCCACCCCAGCGGCCGCGGAGGTCTTCTGCGCGGAACCTGGCCGCGAGCAGTCTCCCGAGGCGCATCAGCACGCGGTCCCCCACCAGGTGACCGTGTGCGTCGTTGACCTTCTTGAAGTGGTCGAGATCGAGGAGGGCGATCGTGATCGGCCTGCCGTGCCGCCTGGCCTCCGCGCAGCGCGCCGGGAGCACCTCGAAGAGGGCCCGTCGGGTGAGGAGGCCCGTGAGGGGATCGCGATCCGAGCGCTCCTTCAGGAGGCGGTTGCGCTCGAGCCGGAGCCGTACGCGCGTGAGGATCTCCTGCGGGATCACCGGCTTGGCCAGGTAGTCGTCCGCGCCCGCCTCGAAGGCCTCGATGCGGGCGGAGATCTCGGTGTGCGCCGTGAGGAAGAGGATCGGCAGATCCTGCATGTCGGGCGTCATCCGGACCAGCCTGCAGGCGTCCATCCCCGACATCCCCGGAAGCTCCATGTCCAGGAGGAGGAGGTCGGGCCGCGACTCGGTGAGCCTCTCGAGCATGGCGGGGACGTCGTGGACCGTGTGGACCGCCATCCGCTCCGCCTCCAGGAGGCCCTGGAGATGGGACGCAAAGTCGGGGTCGTCGTCGACGATCAGGATCTGCGGGAGCCCGCGCCTGCGCTGGGCCATCATCTGGCGGATGGCCGACTCGAGCTGCTGGCTGCTCAGGGGCTTGGTGAGGAAGAGCGACGCGCCCGAGTGTGCCGCCGCCACCCGATTCTCCATCCCCGCGTCCACGCTCACGATCGAGAACGGGAGGTTCTCCTTGCCCGGCAGCGCGCGAAGGGCCCGCCCGAGCTCGTAGGCGTCCTCGCCCGGCGCCAGGTGCGCGTCGAGGATGGCGGCGTCGATCCGGCCCGACTTCGCCACCCGGACGGCCTCGGCGGCGCTCGGCACGCCGATTACGTCCACGAGCTGGCTGCGCCCCATCTCGCGGATGAGCGCGAGGAAGCGCAGATCGTCGTCGACGACGAGCACGCGGGCGAGGGCGTTGAAGGGCGCGTGGAAGCTGTGCGGAACCGCCTGGATCCCCTGCTCCGCGAGATCGAGCGCCTGGCTCGCGGCTCGCAGCGCGGAGTCGGAGAGGGCGCCCTGCTCCAGCGCCGCCATGGCCAAGCCCTCGATCCGCCCCGCTTCCTCCCCCACCTGCAGGAATCCGTAGGAGCCAGCGGTCCCGCGGAGCTGATGGGCGAGCTCCCGCACCTCGCCGATGGCCCGGAAGTCGCCAGGGTGATCCTGGGCCAGGTCGAGCAGGGAGCGGAGCTCGGTCAGGCGCCGCGGGAGCTCCGCGCGATACTTCTCGCGGAGCTCCTCCAGCGTCTGGGCGAACTCGCTCTCGCGGTCGGTGGTCGGTGCCGCTTGCTCGCGGACCGGACCCGAGATCCGGACGAGGCGATCGAGCTCCGAGTCGACGATCTCCGCGAAGTCGCCCGGGATGATCGGCTTGTGGATCACCCTCATCACCCGGAGCTCGTCGACCAGCCTCCGGCTCGACAGCGGCTCGCGCCAGAGGGAGGACACGAGGACCAGCGGCACGTCGTTCCCGCGGGCGCGGAGCCTGGAAATCCACTGCAGGCCGTCGGTGTCCGGAAGCGAGGCGTCGACGATCACGAGCTCGGGGGCGACCTCCCGGAGCGCGGCGTCCCCGGCCTCGCCTCCCCCCGCCTCGTAGACCTCGTGCTTCCGGGCCCGCAGCAGGCCCGCCAGCAGCTCCCGGAATCGTGAATCACCGTCGACGAGCAGGATCTTTGCGGCCATGACCACCGTTGGGTAACGAGGAGGAGCATCGGGACGCCGAGACCCCAGTCTACGTCATGGGATTGAGTTGTCGCAGGAACCTTCTCCGTTGAACCGTCCCTGGGAACGGGACGCCGCGAGGAGGTAGTCGCGGAGGTTGTCGTCCGCGAGCGGGACGCTCCCGGGCGAGTAGAAGATCCGCGCACCGCTCTCGTCGACCAGGGGGCTCCCGTCCGCTGCCTTCAGGTTCGCGAGACGCTGCTCCACGAGGGCGTCGAAGGGGATCGTCCAGCCCGTCCCTTCCTGCACCGCCATCGCCGCGATGGGCTCGAAGCGCATCCTCGCGTCCTTGTGGTCGCCGAGGTGGTCGTAGAAGAGGTGATCGAGGTGGAGCGTGATCTGGTAGTCGGCGTCCGCGTTGTTGCGGATCACCACGCCGGGCTTGCCGTCGACGCCGTTCCGGCAGTCGTGGTTGCGGGTGGGGTTCGCCAGGCCCCAGGAGAAGTGGAGCTCACGCCCGTCCTTCTTCGCCTTCCCCTCGACGAGGTAGTTGAAGCCGCCCTCGACCATCCGATCCCGATCCGCCTCCGAGACCGCGCCCACCACCCGGGAACCCGGGTCGGCCGGGAGGATGTCGTAGCCGAAGCGCTCCCAGCGGCGGGCGCCAAGGCCGGACATCCGGAAGACCACGGGCTCGCCCTTCACCAGGTCGACGATCACCGCGTCCTCGCCGTCCCACGCGAGCTTACCGTCGGCGCCCTCGATCCGGACGTTGCCCACGCTCACCAGGTACTTGTCGAACTTCACCGCCCAGCCGTCGACGAAGGCGAGCTCGTCGTCGCCGGGGACGGGGTAGCCGGTGACGGCGGCCTCTTCGCCGCTGATGTTCAAGGTGAGGGAGCCGGTGCCGCCCTCGTCGCCGCCACAGGCGGAGGCGAGGAGGCAGGCTGCGACCAAAAGGCGAACTCTCATCTCGTTTTCCTCGGGGACGTGCGTCCCGTCATGGCCGCGCAGTCGCGCGGTCGCGCGTCGGTCAGCGAATCGAAAAGGTCCCGTAGCCCCGGGCGCCGATGAACCACGCGCCTCGGACCTGGCCATCCGGAGCGATCGTCCGAACGCCCTCGGCGTCGGCGGGACCGAGCGTGGAGAAATCTGCCTCGTCGAACCAGCGCTCCAGGTGCAGCTCGAGGACCACGAGGCTCCCGTCGTCGAGCTCCACGTCGGCGGGGATGCCCACGACCTTGCGGAAGGTGCCCTCCGGGAGGTCGAGGCCGCCCCGGAACCGGACCGTCTCCTCGCCGCGGGTGGCGGTGCCCACCACCCACGCGTGGTGGCCGTGGAGCCCGTCGGTGCCGGGCTTCGGCGGCTCGAGGCCCAGGTTCACCGCCCGCACCGGCCCGGCGATCCCCCGAAGGTCGGCGATCGGCTGCACGCCCGCGTGCAGGGCGTCGAAGACGAACTGGGTGAGGAGCTCGCCCTTCACCTCGCCCCCGTCGAAGTCGTCGAAGCCCGAGTGGGCGTAGGCCCGCGGCGCGATCCAGTCCAGGAGCCGGAAGTTGCGCGCCGACGGAGGCGGGTTGGTGAGGAGGTAGATCGGCCCCACGGCGATGCGGGCCTCCTCCAGGCTCACGTCCCAGCCGAGGCGGTTCGTGAACCGGCCCGGCGCCGCGTCGCCCCTCGGCACCGACTCCGCGCCGAGGGCGAAGCCCACCTCCCTGCCACCGGTCCCGCTCCCGCCGCATGCGCAGGCCGCGAGGGCGAGGGCGACCCAGATCCGCTTCATGGTCCCATCCTGTCGTTCTCGAGAATCACACTCAAAGTGAAGAGCGCCATCCGGGGCGGCGCCGCCGCGAAGTGGAGCGCCGCTACCCGCGATGGCGTGGCGTCCGACGCCGCGAAGTTCGAGGCGTAGTTGAACTGCGCCGCGTAGTAGCGAGCGTCGAGGAGGTTCGTCACCTGGAGGCCCGCCTCGACCATCCCCCAGCGGACGCGGCCGCCCACGTCCACCGTGAGGACTGGGTCGCCCAGCCTGTCCAGGGGGAGGGGCCGCGCGCCGATCCAGTTGACGCCGACCGCGGCGCTCGCCGGGAGCTCTTCGCCCGCGACCGCGATCCGCCTGCGGAAGGCCGCGTCCACGCGCGCCACCCACCGAGGCACGTAGGGGAGCCTGGCCCCCGCGTCGATCGCCCAGAAGCCGGCGCCGTCCGGCGACAGCCGGGCCTCGGTCCAGGTGAAGCTCCCCTGGGTCGCCAGCCAGCGCCCGGCCTCGACCTGTGCGGCGGCGAGGGCGCCGTAGCGGCTCGAGGCGCCCACGAAGACGTTCCGGGCATGCCTCTCGTCGAAGACCAGGTCGCGATCGACCCTCGTGGTGAACGCGACCAGCCGGGCCTGGTAGGGGACCAGCGCTTCTCCCTGGCGGACGAGGCCGGTCTCGGCGGCGCGCACCCTTGCGAAGGGCGCGAACTCGCCGTCCGAGAGGGCAGCGACATCGGACGACCGAACCCCGACGCCGTAGCTCGTGATCCAGTCCAGTCCATCGGCCAGCCGGACAATGGCGGTCAGCCTCGGCTCGAGGGCCAGGCCGTTCGCCCCGAGCTCCTGCGTGGGCTCCCGGGGACCGGCGCGGGTCTCGGTGGGCCGGTTGCGGTCCGTGACGTCGAAGAAGAAGGAGTCGACGCGGAATCCGCCGGCGAGCCGGAACCAACCCGTGAGCCTCGTGCGGGCGGCGGCATACGCCCCGAGGTTCGTCACCCGCAGCGCATTGTCCAGGCTCGTGGAGTACGGATCCCCACCGGGGCGGCGCAGCTTGCGGATCGTGGATTCGCCGTCGTCGTACCGCGCCAGGTAGCCGACCTCGAGCTCCTGCGGGAGCCCGGCCACCTCGCGGCGGAGGACGAGGTTCCCCCGGAGGCCGACGGTGAACGCCGAGTACAGCTCCTCCTGTCCGTCGCCCCGCTGGAGCGGATCGTCGAAGAGGTAGCCGGTGAAGTTCTCCGCCAGGCGCAGGCGCCGGCTCGAGAAGAAGATCGTCTGGCTCGCGTCCTGCCAGGCTTCCTGCCGGCTCAAGGTCGCGAAGAAGCCGTGGCGGGAGCTCTCGCCGCCCTGCCCGGGGTCGTACGCGCAGAAGAACTGGCTGTCCCGATCGGAGCCGCAGGGGAGCCGCCCCGCCTCGTAGTCGTCCACGCGGATGACGCCGGCGCTGTCGAAGCTCGTGGCGTAGCTCGTCCCCACCAGCCGCAGGCGGGTCCTGTCGTCGAAGCGGTGCTCGTAGCCGGCCATCGCGGAGCCGCCGGCGTAGGCACGCGCTGGGCCGAAGCCGTCGCCGCGCCTCAGGAGCACGCCCACGAAGGTGCCGCTCGGCGCGGAGTCCCCGGGGCCCCAGAGCATGGTCAGCTCCTGGGCTCCGTAGGTCCCCTGCCCGCCCTGCACCCGGAGGCCGCGCTCGGGGAGGCCGAGGCGGTACTCCACGCTCCCCGCCACCGCGAAGTCGCCCTGGGCCGGGTCGAAGGGCCCCTCCACCACCCGCACCGACTCGACCAGCTCGGGGATGATGAAGTGGGTGTCGGCGTAGCCGTGGCCGTGGGGGTTCGAGGGCTCGTTGAGCGGGACCGCCTCCAGTCGGAACTCGATGTCCTGGCCCTCGCCCGCGTCGAAGCCCCGGAGGAAGACCGCGGAGGCGTGGCCCTCGCCCTGGTGGTTGCTGAGGAGGATCCCGGGCGCGAGCGTGAGCAGCTCCTGGGCGGAGCGCCTCGGCACGTCGCGGTACGACGCCGGCCGGAGCAGGAGATCGCTCGCCGCCACAGGGGCCGGCGGCGGGCGCTTGCCGACCACCGTCGTCTCGAAGCCGGGGAGCTCGGCGGGAACCTCGTCCTCCGACGCCGGCCGGGGAACGGCTCTGGCCTTCGGGGGCGACGCCGCGACGGGCTCCTCTGCGGTCTCGGGGGTCTGCGCCGCGGAGGGCTCCGCGGCTGCGGCGGGAATCGACGCCGCGAGAGGCTCCTCGGCTGCGGTCCCGGGAGTCGGCGCCGCGAGGACCTGCTCGGCTGCGGTCGGCGTCTCGACGAGCTCCTCGGCTGCGATCGCGCGCGGGGCCGAGGCGAGCAGGAGACAGATGGCGGCGAGCGGGGAGACCTTCAAGCGTCGATCCACGGCCGCGGACGCGCGACCGATCGGCGCCAGAACGGGCGCCCGAAATGGGGATAGAGATCCCCATCCGGGAAATCAAGCGCCCGGCCGCCCGGGCATGTTCGATCGGAGGTCCGCGGGCCGAGCGCCCCGCTGCCGCCCGGCGGCGAAAGACCTCGTCCGCTGTCCTTCGACCTGCGTACGCGAATCCACCGCTTGCGCGTCGACCTCCGCAGACCTTGCCTGCCGCCGTGACGACCACGCCGTTCTCCAGGAGAGCGGCACCGGCGTCGCAGTTGACCAATCGGAACGTCGAAGGGGAGGCCGCGAGCAACGACTCGAAGGTGTTCAGGGGACATGGGTGACACTCCTGCCCGAGGACATGGGTGACACTTCTTCGCAGCGAGCTTGCTATCGCTCTCGCACCGTGCGAAAATCAGTGCCGAATCAAATTTCCGGGGGAATGGATGGCGAAGCGAACAAGGGAAAGGCAGCTCGAGCTTCGACTGCCGACCTGGGGCGGGAAGCGCGCCGGCGCCGGGAGGAAGCCCGCCGGCCCGAAGGCGGGGGTGGCGCACGCGGCGCGAGGCCCGCTAGCGAGCCGGCACCCGGTCCACGTGACCTTGCGGATGCGGGACGAGGTCTGGAACCTCCGGACGCGTCGCTGCTACCGGATCCTTGAAAAGGCGCTGTTCGCGGCCTCGGATCACAAGGGCATGCGGCTCACGACCTACTCGGTGCAGGGGAACCACCTCCACCTCGTCGTCGAGGCGCAGGACGGGCAGGCGCTCTCGCGGGGGGTGCAGGGCCTGTGTGTGCGCATCGCGCGCGGCCTCAACCGCCTGATGAAGCGCAAGGGAAAGGTCTTTGCCGACCGCTTCCACTCGCACGTGCTCAGCACGCCTCGCGAGGTTAGAAACGCCGTCGCCTACGTGCTGGGCAACGCCCGCATCCACGCGCTCCGGCAGGGTCGGCCGGCGCCGGCGTCCGCCGACCCATATTCGGCTGGCCCTGGAGACCCGACCGTCGCCCTCCCGCGCACCTGGTTGCTCCGGGTCGGGTGGCGCTCGGTACGCGGCGCCGCCCCTGCGTGACCCGACCCTGCGACCGAACGCTCGACCTCGTCGAGCGCAGGAAAGGCCTGCCGGCCGCCCGCCGGATCGCCCTGAACCTGCTTCGAAGGGTGGATCGTCAGCCCGCCAAAAGGCGGTGTAGCTTGGGCTGCACACCCGTCGCAGCGAGGAGCGAATCGAGCTCCTTGCGCGCCGCCGGGTTCGATCCCCGCACCTTCCGGCCCACGATCAGCTCGTTCTTGAGCGAGTGCTCCCAGCCGGTGAGCTCGGTCACCGTCACCGAGTACCCATGGGCCTCCAGGGTGAGGGCCCGCAGCACGTTGGTGAGGTGCGAGCCGAACTCCCGCCGATGCCAGGGATGCGAGAACAGGCTCGAGATCGGCGGCTCCGCCGCCTTCCGCTCCTTGAGCTGAGCCGCGACCTCCGCCTGGCAGCAGGGCACCACCGCCACGTGATCCGCGTTCCCGCGGATCGCGAGGAAGAGCGCGTCGTCCGTCGCCGTGTCGCAGGCATGGAGCGCCGTGACCAGGTGGAGCCGAGGAGGCAGCATCGCCTCCTCGAGTCGAGAGTGAACGAGCTCCATCCGGGAGAAGCCCAGGCGATCCGCGCGCTCGCGGGCGGCCCGCACCAGCTCCTCGCGCCCCTCGATCGCCAGGATCCGCCCCTTCTCCGCCTTGGCGAGGAAGAGCTCGTAGAAGATGAAGCCGAGGTAGCCCTTGCCCGCGCCGCAATCCACGACCACCGGATCGCCGAAGCGCTCGAGCACGTCCTCCACCGCAGGCTGCAGGAGCTGAACCAGGTGATTCACCTGCTTGAGCTTACGCAGGGAGTCCGCGTTGAGGTTGCCCTCGCGCGTGAGCAGATGGAGCTCCTGCAGGAGCTTGGTCGACTCCCCCTGGAGTAGCTCCCTCTTCACCGCCCCGCTCTTCACCTGCCGCCGCATCCGAACGCCCTCTCGTCAAGAACGCCCCGGCGCATACCACGGATTCCGACGCTCGATCACTTCTCCCCGGCACGGTCGAGGATTCTCTTCGTGATGGCCAGTCGCCCCTGGCGAGAAGCAGATGCACTCTTCGCAAGCTTTTCGATCTCGTCCCGCACCTCGGCGTCCCCTGCATAGTGAATCTCAATCCACCCGACAGAGTTCTCAAGTTCACGATTCGTCATCGTCAAGAGCCGGGCGAGCGCGCTACGGAGCAACTCTTCGTTTCGGACCGGGTAGTACCCCAGGATCCGGCCAGCCATCCAGTCGGGCGCTGCAGCAACACGCTCAGTTCGGCCAGGGAAACGTGCCCTCGCCTCACGTCTACCATCTGTAGGCTCAAGCCATTCTGCCTCGAGAACCACCAGCGAATGGTACCACTCGCGCATCAACGCCAAGCTATCAGCCGTGTTGACATTAGCTAGCCATCCGGATGCCCCCCAGATCTGATTGATAGTATACCGCGACGAAACCTCCGCATCGAATCGTGGTATTCGCTGTCGCATTGCATCCACATAGGGTTCCGGATTCTCCCTGACAGCGGACATCACCCCTCTGATTGTCGAATCTGGTCCATTCCATCCATATCTCAGAATCAGATCGACGGCCTGCTGGTGCCCGAGTGCTCTGCCCCCGGCTTCTAACTTTAATCGTAGATCCCGAATATCGCCCCCCGATCCCTGAACGACCCGCTCAGGAGATTGATCCGTGAAGTCAGATTGACCAGGGCCCGTACCAGGTGAGCTAACGGAGAGAACCGCCCAAACACTCGCCAGAAGGGCAGACACGAATGCCACGGCAAGCGCCTTCTTTGAAAGAATCGTCATGGCTGGGCCTGCGTCACCAGCGAGCGCTCTCAACCGCCAATTTGATCATTTTCCCCTCAAGATCGATCTGGTGCGGCTACTTCGGCGCCCAAAACGAGCATGGCTTCGAGACCCGTGAATCCGACTACAAATATACCGGCGACGCGGCCCCGAAGGCTCCTCATGCCCCACTTCCCGAGGAGCTTCGTTCCCGGTCACGTTTTGGTCGTGTCGAACCCTGCGGCCACTACCGGCAGGCCTCGTACTGCGCGAGGTTCATCGAGGCGCAGTCGAGCCGCGGGTTATTCGGGAGATCCTCCGGGCAGAGCTCGGTCTTGCGCGCCTTCCAGAAGTCGACCAGGCCGCAGGTGCACGTTCTCGTATCCAGGTCGAGGCCCTGGTCGTAGCACCCGCAGAAGGCCGACGCCTTGCCGCTCGCGCAGAAGGACTCCACGCAGGCCTCGGCCTGCTCCTGCACGAGCACGCATCGCTCACCCTGCGTGAGCGGATCGCCATCGTCCTTCGACTCTCTGCCGCAACCACCCAGCGCCAGCACAAGCGCGAATCCCAGCAAAGCCCGCTCGATCATCGTGAGACCTCCGTCTACGAGCGGGCCATCATCCCTCATCCGCCGGCGCTGGTGTAGCGCCCGATCGCCCTCGTCCACACCATGCGGGCGGCGAGCGAGAACGCGAGCGCGCCGCCGAGCGCGCCCAGCACCTGCTCCGGCCCCAGCCTGCCGAGGATCGCCAGCGCCGGGTACGTCGTCATTACCGCCAGCGGAATCACGAAGGTGAAGACGAACGAGAGCGCCCCCCGATAGACCGAGGCGGGCCAGCGCGCGGCGTCGTAGATCGAGGCGAAGAGGTAGGAGAGGTTGTCGATCTTCACCACGACGAAGGCGAGGCTCACCACCAGGATCCACAGCGAGTAGAGGATCGCCACCGCGCCCACCAGGAGGAGCCCCGTCGCCAGGAGCGCGCCAGGCGACGGCACGACCCGCAGCTTCCAGAGCGCCCATCCCAGGAGCGCAAGCCCGCCGAGGAGGTCGACCGCCTTCCAGGGCTCGAAGCGCGAGGTGGAGACCATGAACTGCGAGTCCACCGGCTTGATCAGCAGGAAGTCGAGGGTGCCCTTGCGGATGTGCTCCACGACGTTCTGGAGCGCCGGCTGGACCCCGCCCTCGAGCACGCCCTTGAGCACGTTGAACCAGGCGACGACCAGGAGGGCCTCGTGCCAGGTCCAGCCCGCCACCGTCTCCCGCTGCTGGAAGAGCACGGCCAGCGGGATCAGCGCCGCCGCGGTCCAGAAGAGCGACATCACGCCGCCGACGAAGAAGTCGAGGCGGTACTGGAGCGAGAGCAGCGCGGAGGCGCGGAGCTGGATGGCGAGGAGTTTCGCGTAGCGAAGCATCTCACCCTCCGAAGGCGGAGTAACGCGCGAGGCCCCGCCGCCACACGGCGAGGGCCCCTGCGAGGAAGAGCGCCGCGTAGCCCCACTGCACGGCGAGCGCGCCGAGGGCCTCCCGGCGATCGATCAGCCCCAGCATCGTCTCCACAGGGAACGACAGCAGGTAGCGGAACGGCAGCCACCGCACCACGGCGTAGAGCCAGTCGGGCAGCAGCTCCAGGGGCAGCACGTAGCCGCCGATGACGAAGTAGAGGCCGAGCCAGAGCTGGAAGACGCTGAGCGAGCTCTCCCACAGGAGCCCGAGAGAGCCGATCATCGCCATGGCGCAGAAGGTCATCGCCCAGGCGCCGATCAGCGCCACGGGCACGATCGCCCATGCGACGGGATCGGGGTTGAGCTGGCCGGCCCCCAGCCACAGCAGCGCGATCGCCGCAACGGGGAGCGCCACCATCGCGCGCATGGGGAGGGCCGCGAGGTTCTCGGCCGCGTACCACACGAAGGGATGGAGGGGCCGCAACAACCGCATCCCGATGGTCCCCTGGCGGATCTCGAAGTTCAGGTCCCAGATCACCCAGGAGCTGGTGACGAGCCGGACGATGAGCGTCGCGAGGAAGTACGCGCCGAACTCCGCCTCGCCGAAGCGCCCCACCGGCGCCTCCTTGGCCACCGCCGACCAGAGCAGCAGCATGATCAGCGGCATGTTGGTGGCGAGGATCCAGACCAGGAACTCCGCCCGGTAGGCCACCGCCTCTGCGAAGCCCACCCGCATCAGCGAGGGGATCGC
This sequence comes from Vulgatibacter incomptus, assembly GCF_001263175.1. GTDB lineage: Bacteria > Myxococcota > Myxococcia > Myxococcales > Vulgatibacteraceae > Vulgatibacter > Vulgatibacter incomptus. The sequence goes on from NZ_CP012332.1 coordinate 2,874,312, forward strand.
CCTCAGCAGCCCGAGGCGGGGGCGAGCAGCGGAGGAGCTCATCGGGCCACGGCGCTTTCCCGGCCCCGGTCGCGGCCCCTCGCGAAGAGCCCCGCGAGGACCTCCTCCAGCGGCGCATCCTCCACCGTGAGGTCCGCGATCGGCAGGTGCGCCAGGGCCGCGGCGACCAGCTCCCGAAGCCGGGAGCCGTCCACCTGCAGCTTGGCCTCGGCGTCGGAGAGGGAGATCACCCTGCCCCCGAGCCGCTCCACGGCGAGCCGCTCCACCGGCTGCGAGAGCCGGAGGATCACGCGCTTCTCCGGCTGGATCTGCCGAACGAGGGCGTCGAGGCTCCCGTCGAAGCTGAGGTCGCCGCGATCGATCACGATCACCCGGGGGCAGAGCGCGGCCACGTCGTCCATGTAGTGGCTGGTGAGGATCACCGTGGCGCCGGTGCGCTCGTTGTAGGACTGGATGAACGAGCGGACCGCCGCCTGCATCGTGACGTCGAGGCCGATGGTGGGCTCGTCGAGGAAGAGCACCTTGGGCCGGTGGAGGAGCGCCGCGGCGAGCTCGCACTTCATCCGCTCGCCCAGCGAGAGCTGTCTCGTCGGCTTGCCGATCAACTCCGAGAGGTCGAGCAAATTGACCAGCTCGTCGAGCGTCTGCCGATACTCCGCCCTCGGCACGTCGTAGACGGCGCGGTTCAGCTCGAAGGTCTCGGCAGGGGGCAGGTCCCAGAGGAGCTGCTGCTTCTGCCCGGTGACCAGCATGATCGACCGGAGGAAGTCGCGCTCCCGCGCGTCGGGCCGGAAGCCGGCGACCCGGGCCTCGCCAGAGGTGGGCCGCAGGAGGCCCGAGAGCATCTTGAGGGTGGTGGTCTTTCCGGCGCCGTTGGGGCCGAGGAATCCGACCCGCTCGCCCGGCTGGATCTCGAAGGAGATGCCATCCACCGCGCGGACGGTCTGGAAGCTCCTCCGGAAGACGGACCGAACCGCGGCGGCGAGCCCCGGCGGCCTCGAGTGGACCTTGTAGTGCTTGACCAGATTGCGGACGGAGATCATGCGGAGGGGAGAGTATGCCCCATGGGAGGATAGATGGACGCCGAGAAGCTGCGCGAAATGGCGAGCGCCTGGCTCGCCGAGGACCCCGACCCCGAAACCCGCGAGGAGCTCGAAGACATCCTCGGCAAGGGAGACGAGGCCGCCCTGGCCGATCGCTTCGGCGGCAGGCTGGAGTTCGGGACCGCCGGCCTTCGCGGCCTGATCGGCGCCGGGCCCAACCGGATGAACCGCTCCGTGGTGATCCGCACCACGGCTGGACTCGCGGCCTACCTGCTCGAACACGTCCCGGACGCGAAGGAGCGCGGCGTCGTGGTGGGCTACGACGGCAGGCGGCTCTCGGACGCAGCCAAGGACGACGTCGCCGCCGTGCTGGCCGGCCACGGGATCCTCGCGAGGGTCTTCTCGGACGTCGCCCCGACCCCGCTCACGGCCTTCGCCGTCTCGCACCTCGGCGCCGCCGGCGGCGTCATGGTCACCGCCAGCCACAACCCCGCCGCGTACAACGGCTACAAGGTCTACTGGGGCAACGGCGCGCAGATCGTTCCGCCCCACGATCGCGGGATCGCCGAGGCGATCGAGGGCGTGGGGGAGCTCGCCTCGATCCCCCGGATGTCCGAGGACGAGGCCCGGCGGCTGGGGCTCCGAGAGGACCTGGGCGACGAGACGATCGCCGCCTACCTGGAGCGCGTCCGCGCCCTCTCGCTGGGCGGCGGGGGACGCGACCGCGTGAGGATCGCCTACACCGCCATGCACGGCGTTGGCGGCGCCCTCGCGCTGCGGGCGTTGTCCGCCTTCGGCTTCGCGGACGTGCACGTCGTCCGGGCGCAGATGGAGCCCGATCCGGCGTTCCCGACCGTGGAGTTCCCGAATCCCGAGGAGGAGGGCACGCTGGATCTCGCCCTCGAGCTGGCCGAGGAGACCTCGGCGGGGCTCGTGCTCGCCAACGATCCCGACGCGGATCGCCTCGCCGTCGCCGTCCGCGGGAAGGACGGGGCCATGCACACGCTCACGGGGAACGAGATCGGCGCGCTCCTCGCGAGCCACCTCATCGAGGACGATCCGGCGAAGGGCGACCGCCTCGTGATCACCACGATCGTCTCCACGCCGATGGTGGGCGAGATCGCCCGGGCGAGCGGCGTCCGCTACGAGGAGGTGCTGACGGGCTTCAAGTGGATCGCCAACCGCGCCATGGAGCTCGAGGCAGCGACGGGGACGCGCTTCGTCCTCGGCTTCGAGGAGGCGCTCGGCTACAGCGTCGACGCGGTCTGCCGCGACAAGGACGGCGTGAGCGCGGCCGCGGTCTTCGCGGAGCTCGCCGCCCGCGCCGCGGCGGAAGGCGGCGGCGTCCTCGACCGCCTCGAGGCCCTCTACCGGCGCTTCGGACTCCACCGGTCCCGGCAGCAGGGATTCACGGCGCCGGGGGCCGAAGGCCACGCGAAGATCGAGCGCACCATGGCGCGGCTCCGGTCCGAGCCGCCCGAGCGGATCGGCGGCGCGCGGGTCGTGGGGATCCGCGACTACCACACGGGTACCGCGACCCGCGCCGACGGCACCCAGACGAAGCTCACGCTCCCGCGCTCCAACGTCCTCGCCTTCGACCTCGAAGGAGACAGCCGCGTGATCGCCAGGCCCTCGGGCACCGAGCCGAAGATCAAGTTCTACTTCGACGTCCGCGAGCCGGTGGCGGCTTCGGAGACGCTGGAGGCCGCCCGCGAGCGCGCAGAGGAGCGGATCGATCGCCTGGCCGGGGACTTCGCGGCCCTCGCATCCTCCTGAGGCATTGCCCCCGGCCGCCGTCCCCGGCCTCCCGGCGGGATGCTTCCTCGCTCCCACCGGCTTGCATAGCTTCCCTCTCGTCGGACTCGCTCCTTCGCGGGCCGGCTCGCAAAGGAGGGCGGGGATGGGGAAGGTGGCGCTGATCACCGGCGCATCGGGCGCGCTCGGCCGTGCGATCGCCGAGCGGCTCTCCGCGGAGGGATACGACGTCGCGCTCCACTACCGCGCGAAGGAGGAAGAGGCGAAGCAGCTGGCCCGCGAGCTCGAGGCCAAGGGCAAGGGGCGCGCCGTCCCCGTGCAAGCGGACATCCGCCGGGCGAACGAGGTGGACCGGATGGTCCAGGAGACCGAGCAGGCGCTCGGCCCCATCACCCTCCTCGTGAACAACGCGGGCCTCGTCCGGGATCGCAGCCTCCACAAGCTCTCGGATGAGGACTGGGACGTGGTCCTCGACACCAACCTGCGGGGGGCCTTCCGTCTGTGCCGCGCGGTCTCTCCGGGCATGCGCGATCGGCAGCAGGGCTGCATCGTGAGCATCAGCTCGATCGTCGGGGCCATGGGCAACTTCGGGCAGGCGAACTACGCCGCCTCCAAGGCCGGCCTCATCGGCCTCACCAAGAGCCTCGCCAAGGAGCTCGCGAGGGACCGGATCACGGTGAACGCGATCTGCCCCGGCTTCATGGACACGCCCATGGTGCGCGCCGTCCCCGAGGCGGTGCAGGAGAAGCTCGTCGCTCAGATCCCGCTCGGGCGCTTCGGCGAGCCGAGCGCCGTGGGAGAGGCCGTCGCCTACCTCGCCGGCCCGGGGGGCGCCTGGGTGACCGGGCAGGTCCTTCACGTGAACGGCGGGATGTACATGTAAGTAGGGACGCGGCTCCTCGCGGGAGGCAACGAGCCGCGGGGAGACCGATCGTGGCGCAGCCGAACACCCCGGGAAGACCGAACGCCGCCACCTGGATCAAGATCGGCCTGATCCTGCTGCTGCTGATCGTCGTCTTCGTGTGGATGCTGATGGCAGGCGCGCTCGGGATGGCCATTTAGACACTCGAGCCGGCAGCGTCACTCGAGCTTTCGGGGCTTCTCCTCCGGGGGCGCCGACGGCGAGGTTGCGGGCGGCAGTCCCTGCTCCAGCTTCCCGCCCACGACCCTCGGGATGATCGGCTCCGCCGCGTTCGGGGGAGGCGGCCCCTGCCCCGGCGGCATCGCGTCGACGCGGGTGACGACGCGGCGATCGCCCTCCAGATCGTAGGTCGCCCTCACCTCCCCGCCTGCCGGCAGCTCATTGAAGGTCACGGCGCGGCCGTCGAGCATGTACGTCGTATCCGGAGTCACGAAGAGCACCGTGCTCGGCTCGCCGAAGCCGTGCTCCAGGACGAGCTGATCGTTGCCCGACGAGACGAGGGATCCCTCGACCTCGAGCGCCCAGCCGATCCCCTCAGCTGGCTCGATCCACTGGATCGGCACGTCGCCGGGCATGCCGAGCTGAACGGTGGATCCAGGAAGGATCGGGCCGAACACGAGATCACCCGTGGCGAGGAGGACCCAGCCGAGCGCGAAGAGCGGATGGCCCTCTCGAATCGCACCCCGACTCGCGCCTGGCACCTTCCGTCGCATTCGTTCCTCCGTGTTCCCTCGCGAAATCTATTCCTCCCACCCCCCGTATGGTAGAACCCGCGCGACTTCCGTGAGCGCCATGAGACGCCCGCAAGACAGGAGCCAACGTGGAAATCAAGCTCTCCCCCGCTTCCCTCCCTGAAACCAAAGCCAACCTCCTGGCGCTCCCGCTCTTCGATGATGCCTTCTCGAAGAAGGGCGGCTCGGCAGCCCTCGACGCGCTCGACGCGGCCCTCGGCAACGTGCTCCGCGGCGCAGCCGAGCTCGAGAGCTTCACCGGCAAGGCCAATCAGAAGCTCGTCCTCCACACCCACGGGAAGCTCGCCGCCTCCCACGTCGTCCTCATCGGCCTGGGCAACAAGGGCAAGTACACCACCGAGGGCCTGCGCTTCGCTGCTGGCGTCGCCGCCAAGGAGGCCCTCCGCATCGGTGGCGGCAAGGTCGCCATCTCCCTGCCCGAGGCGGCCGACGCTGCCGACGAGCTCCGCGCGGTGTCCGAGGGTCTCACCCTCGGTGCATACCGCTTCGACAAGTGGCGCAGCGAGAAGAAGGACTCGAAGAAGGAGATCAAGGCCCTCGTCGTCGCCCCTGCCGCCGGCAAGAAGGCGGACCTCGACCGCGCCCTCTCGCTCGGCCGCGCCATCGGCGACGCCGTCAACGCGGCCCGCGACCTCGTCAACGAGCCGGCGATGACCCTCACGCCGACCGCCCTCGCGCAGCGCGCCCAGAAGCTCCTCGAGGACACCGGCGTGCAGGTGAAGGTGCACGACAAGAAGAAGATCGAGCAGCTCCAGATGGGCATGTTCCTCGGCGTGTCCCAGGGCAGCGCCGAGCCGCCGAAGCTCATCGAGGTGCGCTACGTCCCCAAGGGACAGGCCGCTGCCAAGGCCAAGCCCCTCGCCCTCGTCGGCAAGGCGATCACCTTCGACTCCGGCGGCCTCTCGCTGAAGCCCGCCGACGCGATGGTCGACATGAAGACGGACATGGCGGGCTCCGCCGCCGTCTTCGCGGCGATGCACGTGATCGCCACCGAGATCAAGCCGAAGTTCCCGGTCTACGCCTACGTCGGTACCTGCGAGAACATGCCGAGCGGCACGGCCTACCGCCCCGGCGACGTGCTCACCTCGCGGATCGGCAAGACCGTCGAGATCACGAACACCGACGCCGAGGGCCGGCTGGTGCTCGGCGACGTCCTCTCCTACGCCTGCGAGGCCAACCCCCGCGGCGTGATCGACCTCGCCACCCTCACCGGCGCCTGCATCGTCGCCCTCGGCATGTACACCGTGGGCACCTTCGGCCGGGACGACTCCCTCGTGGACGCCGTCCTCGACGCGGCCAAGGGCGCGGGCGAGGACTTCTGGCGCATGCCCCTCGTCCCCGACGTGAAGGAGAACCTCAAGTCCGACATCGCGGACATGAAAAACTCCGGCGCCCGCTGGGGCGGCGCGATCTCCGCGGCGCACTTCCTCGAGGAGTTCGTCGGCGAGACCCCCTGGGTGCACCTCGACATCGCCGGCCCGTCGACCTCCGACAAGGACCGCGGCTACACCACCAAGGGCGGCACCGGCGTCGGCGTCCGCACCCTCGTCGAGCTCGTCCGCCGGCTGGACGCCAAGGCCTAGCGCCGAGCGCTCGACCGAGCGCTCCCGTCGACGAGGCGGCACTCCATGCGCCCGCCTCGTCGACACGTTGTCCCTCGCGCCATCGGCTGGTAGGGTTCGGGACTCATTTTTCGTCCCGCCGTCCCGAAAGGACCCCCGATGGATGCGCGCTCCCTCCTGAAAAAGCTGTCGCCGCCGCTGCTCCTCGCCCTCGCCGCCGCCTGTGGCGGGGGCGGAGGCGGTGGTGATCCCGAAGACACGGTCGTCGTTTCCGTCGAGGTGGCGCCGGAACACGCCGAGATCGACGAAGGCAAGACCCTCCAGCTCACCGCGACCGCCAAGAACGCTGCTGGCCAGGCCATCAAGAGCGCCCAGCCGAACTGGGTCTCGTCGGACAGGAAGGTCGCGACGGTCGATCCGACCGGCCTCGTGAAGGCGCTCGCGGCCGGCGACGCCGAGCTCCGCGCCACGGTCGACGGCTTCTCCGCCACGGCACATGTCGTCGTGAACCGCGGCCACGTCGCGTCCGTGGTGATCACGACGCAGGCCAGCGAGCTCGGCCTCGGCCGGACGGTGCAGTTCGAGGCCGAGGCGAGGGACGCCGGCGGCATGGTCCTCCAGGGCCGCACGGCCCGGTGGACCACGAGCGATGCAAGCGTGCTCGACATCGACGAGAACGGGCTGGCCAAGGCCCGGGCCCTCGGTCGAGCGGATATCACGGCCGAGGTCGAGGGCGCGCGCGCCGAGATCCACGTCGCCGTGGTGGAGGCGACCGTCGCCGTCGTCCGGGTCACCCCCAAGAATCCCCAGATCCCGGAAGGCAAGTCCCAGCAGCTCTCCGTGACCTATCTGGACGGGGACGGGAACGAGGTCGAGTGGCAGGGCACGGTCAGCTGGTCGAGCTCGGACGTTGGCACCGCGACCGTGAGCCCCTCCGGTCTGGTCACCGCCGTGAAGCTCGGGCAGGCCGAAATCTCCGCCAGCGCCGCCGGCAAGACCGGCAAAACCGCGGTGGAAGTGGTGCCCGGCGGCGTCGCCGGCATCAAGATCGTCGGCGCAGAGATCCTCGTGACCACCGGCGAGGCCACGGGCGTCGAGGCCTACGCCATCGACGACATGGGGCACGAGCTCGAGCGCCCGCTCACCTGGGAGTCGAGCGATCCCAACATCGTGTCGGTCGACGCCAACGGACGCGTTTCCGGCCTCAAGACCGGCGAGACCCAGCTCATCGCCCGCTACGGCGATGTCTCCCAGTCGGTGCCCGTCCGCTCTGTCTTCAGGGTTGCCACGGTCGCCGCCGGCGAGCGGCACAGCTGCGGCCTCACCCCCATCGGGCGGGTCGTCTGCTTCGGCAGCAACGACCAGAAGCAGCTCGGGTCCGAGCGGGCCTCGGGCGAGAGCGTGGCGGCGGTCGCCGTCGACTTCGCGCCCGAGATGCGGTTCTCCGCCGTCTACGCCGGCGGCAGCCATAGCTGCGCGCTCACCGACGAAGGCGAGGCGTGGTGCTGGGGCAGCAACGCCTCGGGCCAGCTCGGCACCGGTGGGACGCCGTCGACCGCCGTGCGTCCCGTGAAGGTGATGACCCCCGACAGCCTGCAGGATCCGCTCCTCTTCGACCAGCTCACCCTCGGGGCCGAGCACACCTGCGGCATCAGGAAGGGAAGCTTCTCCGCCTTCTGCTGGGGCAACTCGGCGAACGGAAGGCTCGGCCACACCGCGACGCCCTCCTCCATCCCGGGCTTCGTCAGCGGGCCCTCGATCACGAAGGTCAAGGCGGGCGGGGCCCACACCTGCGGGATCGGACCGAGCGGTATCCACTGCTGGGGCAAGAGCGATGCCGGCCAGGCTGGCGCCGGCGGCGACGCGACGACTCCCCGCCTCGTGGTCGGCGGCTCCTTCATCGATATCGCGTTGGGCGCGAACCACAGCTGCGCGATCGCCCAGGACAGACAGGTGATGTGCTGGGGCGCGAATGACTTCGGCCAGCTCGGAAACGGCACCGTCACTTCCACGTCGACGCCCGGCCCCATCTCCATGTCGTCCAGCTTCCGGGATCTGACCGCAGGCAACGGCTTCACCTGCGCCGTCGGCATGATCGGCGCGGACGCGAGCGTCGCCTTCTGCTGGGGTGACAACCGCGAGACCCAGCTCGGCTACGCCGGCACCACGGGCAACCGCGCACCCAACCCGGTGAACGGCACGGTGCAGTTCGACGGGATCTCCGCCGGCGGAAGCCACGTCTGCGGCCTCAGCGGGTCCCGCACCTACTGCTGGGGACGCGCCACCGAAGGCCAGACCGGCTGGCGGACCAGCGACGGCGCCGGTCCCCACCTCGTCGACGGCCAGTAGCAGGACCTGCACGACGGCCTCCCCGGTTTCCGGGGAGGTCGTTTTGCGTTAACGAAACCGCCGGTCCAGGCGGAGCGCCGCGGCGAGCTGGCGCAGGTAGACCTTCCGCGGGACCACGATCTGCCCGAACCGGCTCAGGTGCTCCGTGGGGAGCTGGCTGTCGAGGAGGCGGAAGTCCCGCTCGCGTAGCCGCTCCACCAGGGCCACCAGGCAGACCTTCGACGCGTCGGTGGCCCGCGAGAACATCGACTCGCCCATGAAGGCCCCGCCGAGCGCGACGCCGTAGAGGCCGCCGACGAGCTCGCCGTCCCGATACGCCTCCACGCTATGTGCGAGGCCATGGCGGTGGAGAGCGACGTACGCACCCACGATTTCCTCGCTGATCCACGTCTCTTCGCGAGCGGCGCAGGCCCGCATCACCTCTTCGAACGCGCTGTCGAAGCGGATCTCGAAGACGCCCTGGCGGATCGTCTTCGCGAGGGACCGCGGCACGTGAAAGGCGTCGAGGGGGAAGATCGCCCGGGGATCGGGCGAGTACCAGCCGATCTCCGACGTGATCTCGTCCGCCATGGGGAACACCCCACGGCAATAGGCGGAGACGATGAGCTCGGGTGTGAGCGGGAGGTTGGACACGGGAGCCAACGATAACGACGCGAGCGCCCGGGGCAAGAGCGGGCTAGAGCGTTTGAAGGAACCGGCCCCCGCAGGCGGGACCGGTTCCTTCATCCGCGCTTCGCGCGAAGGCGCTTTTCCGCTGCTCCGCCTTCGGCTCCGCGTGCGCGGAAGGCGCTCTTCTTTTTGCTTCGCCTTCGGCTCAGGTGTCCTTGCCCTTCTCGCCCACGAACTGATCCTCCTTGTCGCGGAAGAGGAGGTTGAAGGTGGTGAGCGAGCCGTAGCACTTGGTGATGTAGCTCTGGAACTCCACTTTCTCGCCGTCCGTGAGCTTCGCGCTGGCGTTCAGCTTGGCCTCGAGGACCCGGAGGCGGTCCCGGATCATCACCACCTTGCGCAGCAGCGAGTCGATCGGGATCTCCCGCTCCTGCAGCTCGGAGCTGGCGGGCTTGAGGACGATCGAGCCGCCCTCCCACTTGTTGGCGAGGGGAGGCGCGTCGCCCTCGCCCAGGGCGTCGCGGATGATCTCGATGAGCTCGTTGCGGGTCATGTCGAGGAGGTCTCCCAGCTCGACGTCCGGCTCTGCCGGACGCGAGGCTCTGAAGAGGTTGACGCTGGCGCCGCCCGCCTTGCGGATCGTCGGGCCCGCGATCGTCCGGCTGCGCCGGCGCGTGGGGTCGGGAGGCGGCGCGGAGGGGATCCGGCTGCCCCGAGGGAGGAAGCGCTCGCAGCTCGCGGAGGTGGGGGCGAGGTCGCCCCGTCCCGGCATCAGGCGGCAGGGGCCCACCCAACGCCCGCTGGCCTCCTGGCGATTGGGCCGCCAGATCAGGCAGTTCCCGCAGACCTTGTCGGTGGGAGAGAGCCCCGCCCGGGCCTCGGTAACCGGATCGGCGGGCGCCTCCGGGATTCGCTCGTCCTGCTCGCCGCTCCCGTCGTTCATTGCGCGCACCGTAACGAGGAGTCCGATGTGCGGTCAACGGTCGAGCAGCCGACGGCTCGCGAAAACCTCTACCTAGGCCTCATCCGGAACGAGACGAACGAGGCGAGGTCCCGGTGGAGGAAGTACGGGTTGAAGCCCTTCTCGGCGGCGATCGTGGAGGTCGGCCGGTCGGCGTAGTCGTGGCCCGGGTAGACGATCGTCTCGTCGGGGAGGCCGCCCAGCACGCGATGGAGCGAGTCGAACATCGCCTCCGGATCGCCGCCCGGAAAGTCGCAGCGCCCGCAGCCACAGATGAAGAGGGTGTCGCCGGTGAAGACCGCGCTCTCCGCGTGGAAGCACTGGGAGCCGGGCGTATGACCCGGCGTGTGCATGCACTTCACCCCGAGCTCGCCAACCGCCACGCTCTCGCCGGGGTCGACCGCCGTGAGCCGCTCGCCGAGCGCCTGGAGCTCCGCCGAGAACTCCACCTCCTTCCGCTGGGCGTAGGCCCGAACGGTCGGCAGCGCCGAGAGCAGGGGCGCGAGGGCGTTGATGTGGTCCTGGTGGTGGTGCGTCACCAGCGCGGCGACGAGCTCCTTCCCCTCGGCTCGGACGGCACCGAGGATCGCGTCGAGATCCCAAGCGGGATCGACGACCGCGACCTCCCGTCCGTCCGCCGGGCCGATCAGGTAGACGAAGTTCTGCATCGGCCCGATCTGGAGCTGCTTCACGAAGAGCGCCACGGCGTCTCCCTTCACCTGACGATCTTACGGACGCGGCGCGGAAGGGCCCAGCCGAGGACTGCGAGGAAGCCCAGCCCGCCGACACCAGCCTCCGCGCCGCTACAGCCGCAGGGCCGTCCCGAGGTCGGGACGATCGGCTGGGCGATCGGCACGGGCGCGTCCTTGGATCGCGCCTCGCCGGCGCTGGCGGCCTCGGGCGCTTCGGGCGCCGCGCGGCCGCGAGAAGGCGCCGCTGCGTCGGCCGCCTCCCGGGGCGGCCTTCGGCTCCACGCCTCCACCACCTCGGCCTGCTCCTCGCCCACCCGGTAGAGGCGCCGCAGCTCCTTGCCGTCGGCGACCTCCATTTCCAGCGGCGTGCCCGTGCGGATCACGATCCGCCGGCCCCCGTCCGCCACCAGCTCCAGCCTGCCGGGCTTCTCCGAGACCGAGACGGACTCCCAGCCCCGGCGCTCGTCGCCGCAACGCTCGACCACCGCGGCAGGCTCCGCCGAGAGCTCGAGCCAGCAGCCGATCGCCGCCTCACGTCCGGTCTCGATGGCCCGCTTCACCTCGGAAGGGACCCAGGTTCCGACGAGCTGGGCACCCGCCCGGCCATGGGACTGGGCCCGGGCCTGGACGGCGCCCGCGACGAGGACGAAGAGAACCAGGATGCGCAGACGGGAGACGGACATGGCTCGTTCTTACTCCAGAAAGTCCCTGTCCCGCAGCTTCTTGGGCAGGTACTCCTCCGTGATGAACGAGATGCCGCGCCGGGAGAGGGCCTCGATCTCGTACTTCTTGTTGTTGCTGGCCATCGCCTCGAGCTCGCGGCGCCACTGCTTCTTCTCGAACCACGGATACTCGAGCATCTGCTTGATCCGCTTGTGGTCGCCGTCGTCCATCCGGATCGCGGTCTCGTCCGGGAGCCTGTACCGCTCGGGGTCGAAGGACGAGATCCCCACGAAGCGGGCGCCGGGCACCGCCATCCGCATCGACTCGTAGGCCAGGTTGATCGAGCCCTGCTTGATCACCGAGTAGATGTAGAAGCCCCACGGATCGTTGTCGACGAGCACGTAGACGGGCAGCTTCAGCTCCGAGTGCATGCGCTGCACGAGCCGCCTCACGCCCCGCGGCGGCTGACCGCCGCCGTGGATGAGCATGCACTGCTCCTTCTTCCAGTACTTGTCCTCGTTGAAGCGGCTCCACACCGCCTCCTTCTCGACGAGGAGCACGTACTTCGCCTCGGTCTTCCCGAAGCGGATCACGTTGGGCTCGACGATCGACGGCACACCCCACCCGCCCGATCCCTGCCGACGCAGATCGATGGTGTCGCCGGAGTCGATGACGGTCATCGGCCCCACCATCAGCCCCTTGCGGTTGGCGAAGAGGTGGAGCTCCTCGCGGAGCGCGTCCACCGTCACCTCGAGATCCTCGATGATCGGATCCGACTCGTCCTGCTCGTCGAAGGTGTTCTGGCGCGTGTCACCAAGCGTGTGCTTGGTCATGTAGTAGAGGTCTCGGATGCTGGTGGTCTTGCCGACCTCCAGGAGCTCCTTGCACGCGCTCGCCACCAGGAAGGTCTGCATGAACTTCTTGGCCTGGGCCACGTTGAAGAACGCGCGCTCCTGCTTGTCCGCGCCGAGCTCGATGATCTTCTTCTTCGCGTTGAATTGGACGTTGGAGAGGGTGCGCAGCGGTACCACGAGGCGCGGGTTCTTGCGCTTCTTGACCTCCTGGACCACGCCCTTCGCCAACGCCTCGATCTTCGCGAGGGTCTTCTTCGCCGTCACGTCCCGGGTCGCCATCAGCGCTCCTCCTCGGCTTCCAGCTCTTCGTCGGTGGGCCGCCGCTTCTTCGGATTCGACGCAACCCGGTCGAGGATCTCGTCGGTCTCCTCACCACCGGTGATCTCGCGGGCGAGGACCACCAGATCGCCCTTCACCTTCTCCCGATCGGCGCCCGTGATCTCGTGGAGCGATCGCGCGAGCTCGTCGATGTAGAGCTCGAAGATCGATCGCCGCTTGAGCTCGTAGGCCGCGGCCTTGCGCTTGCGGATGAAGGCGGCGAGCTTGCGGCCGCAATCCTGGAGCGCCAGGCGGATCTCCGCGAGGAGCTCGGGGTAGTGGGCGATCGCCTCCTTCGACTCGGAGGTGAACGGCACCCACACCGAGGCGATGTGCACCAGGAGCGCCATCGGCCCCACCGGCAGCGCGCCCCGGGGCTGCTGCAGCTCGTACTTCTTCCAGTCGGTCTTCATCACCGCGTCGGTGACCCCGCACGCGCCGCGCTGGAAGAGGAGCGGCACGCGATTCGCGAAGCGGTAGAGCTCGATGGTCTTGTCCTGGGGCCAGTCGCCGCCGTACGCGAGGCCCACCTCCACCTGGAAGGGATTGCCGCGGTAGACCTTCGGTGGCCTCGTCGACGAGACGATGAAGAACTTCTTCCCCTTGATGATCTCTTCGCCGGGCTCGGGCGGGACGGCGTCGGCGGCGGCCTTCTCGAGCTCCGCCTGCTTCTCCTCCGAGGTCTTCACCGGCGCCTTCTTCCTGCCGCGCCTTGCGCCTTTTTCGAGGAGCTCGAGCTGGGGGAGCTCCTCGGCCTCCTCCTCCACCACGCTCAGGAAGGAGATCAGCCCCTGGCGGATCAGCTCGTCGCCGATCGGCGAGAGGCAGTTCGTCGAGGGCGCCATGATCCGGGTGTCGAGGATCCCCTGCCGCAGCTTCTCGGCGAGCTCGCGATCGTCGGCGAGCTGCTGGGTCCGGAGGGTGCGCTTGAGCCCCGCGTTGCCGAGGATCTCGTCGGCGACGCCCCCGGACACACGCGAGAAGGAGTTCTGCAGGAAGGAGCGGACGTCGCGGTACTTCGACTCCGTCGCCATCAGCATCAGCGTCCCGACCTCGACCCCGTGGGGATGGGGCTTGATCTCCAGCGCCTCCTTCGGCGGCTCGGTGGACGCGCGAGGGAAGACGAGGGGATCGGCCCCTGGGCGCAGGAAGGTCAACGCGAGGTGCGGGTTCGCGAGGACCGTCTGCTCCACGTAGCGGAGGAGGTAGCGCTGGCCCCGGCCGTAGTCGGCCTGGAGCTCGAGCTCGACCGTGGTGCCGTGATCCTTCTCGAGGTCCACCTCGGTGTCCGAGAGGACGACCGGGACGTTTTTGCGGGTGTCGAGCTGCACCTCGAGGCGGTGGGCGGGGCGGCCCTTCCCGGTCTTCGTCCAGACCTGCACCGGCTTGCCGGTGGTGATCTGGCCGTACATGGCGGCGGCGGAGATCCCGATGCCCTGCTGTCCGCGCGACTGCTTCAGCCGGTGGAACTTGGAGCCGTAGAGGAGCTTGCCGAAGATCTTGGGGACCTGCGCCTTCACGATCCCCGGGCCGTTGTCCTCCACGCTCACCACGAAGCGATCGCTCGCACCGGGCACGGCGCGGATCTCGATGGTGAGGTCGGGGAGGATCCCGGACTCCTCGCAGGCGTCCAGGGAGTTGTCGACCGCCTCCTTCACCGTGGTGAGCAGCGCCTTCGTGGGGGAGTCGAAGCCCAGGAGGTGGCGATTCTTGGCGAAGAACTCGGAGACGGAGATCTCGCGCTGCCGCTGCGCCATCTGCTCCGCCGTGGCCTTGCGGCGCGGCTTCGCGGGCGCTTCGCTCGCGGGCGTCTCGGCCTCGGCGGCGACTTCGATTTCATCCGACGGGGGTGCCTTCGCCCGGGACCTGGGGGCCGGGGCCTTCGCGCCGCCCTTCGCACGCGCCGCGCCGGTCTTGCCCGCGCCGGCCTTGCCTGCGCCCGCCTTGCCTGCGCCCGCCTTGCCTGCGCCCGCCTTGCCCGCGCCTGCCTTGCCCGCGCCTGCCTTGCCCGCGCCTGCCTTGCCTGCGCCCGCCTTGCTCGCGCCAGCCTTGCTCGCGCCAGCCTTGCCCGAGGACGCCTTGCCCGCAGTCGCCCTGGCGCCCGACGCCGGCGAGAGCAGCTCGAGCTGTACGCCCTGCCCGCCGTCGCGGCCGCTCTTCGCCTTGCCCTTCGCCATCGGAGTCCTCCTACATTTCGCCCCTCGGGCCCGATAACACTTCCGTTTTCCCCCGGCAAAGGGTCGGGCTGTTGGAAACGCGCCGACGCGGGAGTGGTTCCGCCTGCCCGGCTGTTGCCTCGGGAGCGGTGGAAACCGCTACGTCCGGGCCTTCCTGGACCTTGCGTTTTCCACCAAATGGTTAGGCTTGCCATTCGAAGCCGACCCGAGCTTCGACGACCTGCGAGAGAGCGAGACGATGTCCTTCGACACGACCGAGACCCGCCCCTTCCCCACCGGGCCCCGATCGGCCCACCGCGGCTTCGCCAACTGGCTGAAGACCGGCATCCTCATGGCCGCGATGACCGCGCTGATCCTCGTGGTCGGCCAGCTCGTCGGCGGCGCCCGCGGCATGCTCTTCGCCGGCGCCTTCGCGGTCGTCTCGAACTTCGTGGCCTTCTGGTTCAGCGACAAGCTCGCCCTCGCCGTCCACGGCGCGAAGCCCATCGACCGTACGCAGGCCGCCTGGCTCTACGAGATGGTCGAGCGCCTCACCCGCCGGGCCGGCCTCCCGATGCCGAAGCTCTACGTGATCCCCAGCCCTGCGCCCAACGCCTTCGCCACGGGCCGCAGCCCGTCCAAGGCGGCGGTGGCCGTGACGGAGGGGATCCTGCAGATCCTCGATCGGGCCGAGCTGGAGGGGGTCCTCGCCCACGAGCTCGCGCACGTCCGCAACCGCGACACGCTGATCTCCACCATTGCCGCCACGATCGCCGGCGCGATCTCCGGCATCGCGCACATGATGCAGTGGGCGATGATCTTCGGCGGAGGCCGGAGCCGCGACGAGGAGGAAGGCGCCGGCGGCGTCATCGGCATGCTCGCGCTGATCATCCTCGCGCCGCTCGCCGCCATGATCCTCCAGCTCGCGCTCTCACGCTCGCGGGAGTTCGGGGCCGACGCCACCGGAGCCTCCATCTGCGGCAACCCCATGGCCCTCGCCAGCGCCCTCGAGAAGCTCGAGAGGGGCACCCAGAGGATCCCCGACGATCGCCACCCGGCCACCGCGCCGCTCTTCATCGTGAACCCGCTCTCAGGCAAGAGCGTCTCCCGCCTCTTCTCGACCCATCCCCCCACCGAAGAGCGGGTCAAGCGGCTCCGCGCCATGCGCTCGTACTGAGCGCGCCGGGCCGACACGTCGCGTGAATGTGTCGGCCCCACGACCCTCCAGCGCCCCGGGATCACGCGCGTTTCTCCAGACCCCCGATTGGACGCTTCCCTCCGTTGCCAACGCCCGGGACCGCCTCCATCCTCGCCCCCATCCATTCGAACGGGCACGAGCTGCCAGGGGGCGCGTGATGAGCGAGCTGAGGATCGAGCGCGAGGCGATGGAGGCGGGTGCGCTCCGACTTCGGCTCGAGGGCGTTCTGGACGGCGGCGGCGCCTACCTCCTGCGGGACCGGATCACCTCCCTTGCCCAGCCCGTGGTCGTGGACTTCTCGCGGCTGGAGCGCCTCTCCGACTTCGGCCTCGGCATCCTCGGTATGGCCATCTGCGAGCTCGATCTCGACGTCCAGCTCGTGGGCCTGGGCAACCACGCCCAGCGGATCCTCCGCGCCTTCGGAATCGCCGCTGCAGCTTGATCCGCCGGTGCGCGGACCTTGCACCCGCCGTCTGTAGTCAGCAGACTCGCCCCGAGGTGGCTGTCGTCGAACGGTCCCGTCGCGAGGAGATGGCGGCTTGCATCCTGTTCGTTATGTTTTGGCGGCGCTGACCCTCGCCACGGCGGCCACCGCCCACGCCGAGGCCACCAGCCTCCTCACGCGCTTTCCCACCAGCGGCCTCGATCAGCCCGCTGCCTCGGCGGCGCTCGACGACGGCCCCGCGTCCATCGCCGTGAACCCCGCCGGCCTCGGCTTCCAGCGGGGCCTCGCCCTCCGCTACCTCCACGAGACCGGCCCCGGCGACGGCGGCATGCTGGCCTCGGCCAAGGGCGACGGCCTCTACCTGGGCGATCGCTTCTTCGGCTTCCTTGGCTTCGGCGTCTCCATGGAGTGGGTGAGGCCCAAGGGCGACGCGTCGCTCTCCCTCCTCCACTATCGGCGCACGAGCTGGGGCCTCACCATCGGCTCCGATAGCTTCTCCCTCGGCGGCGCGGCCCACGTCTTCACCAACGGCGCCCTCGACGACCGCGCCTCGTGGGACGTGGGCCTGATGGCGCGCCCCGTCCGCTTCCTCAGCGTCGGCTTCACCATCAAGGACCTCGACGGGCAGAGCTTCGACGGCGAGAAGATCCCCCGGCAATACGTGCTCGGCGTTGGCGCGCGGCCCTTCGGCGATTGGCTCACCCTGGCGGTGGACGCCGAGGTGCTGGGCAGCGAGAACCGCTCCGTCGACCACGGCTTCGAGGCCATGAATCTGGGCTACACGGCCCGAGTCGAAGTGATCCCGGGCCTCCGAGTGCTCGCGTCTCTCACCCACCGCATCGACGCCGAGGTCCCGCTGATCTTCCAGACCGGCCTCGCCCTCGACACCGCCCACCTCGGCCTCGACGGCACGCCCCTGATCCGCACCCGCGACGGCTCCGCCGGCTTCCTCGTCGGCGCGGAGCTTCGCGCCTGGGAGCGGCGCGGCCTGGATCTCGCGCCGCACCGCCGCGTGGCGGTCGTGGATCTCACGCACGCCCTCTCCCCCGCCTCCGAGCTGCGCCTGTTCCCCAGCGAGGTCCGGGATCCCATGGTCGACTTCGTGGCCGGCCTCGACCGCCTCGCCAAGGACCGCGACGTCGGCGGCGTGATCCTCGAGATCCGCTCGACACCAGACGTGGCCATGGGCAAGGCCTACGAGATCCGCCAGGCGATCTCCGAGTTCCGCCAGAGCGGCAAGCCGATCGCGGTCCTCCTCTTCGCCGCCGACGACGCCACGTACTTCCTCGCGTCGGCTGCGGACCGCGTCTACGCCACCCCCGACGCCGCGCTCTTCGTCAACGGCTTCTCGAGCCGCGCCGACTTCCTCGCGGACACGCTGAAGCTCATCGGCGTCACGGTCGACGTCGCCAAGGTCGGCGCCTACAAGAACGCGCCCGATGCCCTGACCCGCTCCTCGATCTCGGACGAGCAGAAGGAGGTCATCCATTCCATGCTCGACGACGTGTTTCCGCGCTACGTGGACACCGTCGCCGCCTCGCGAAACCTGTCTCCGGCCCGTTTCCGCGCCCTCGTCGACACCGGCGTCCTCACCTCCCAGCAGGCCCTCGAGGGAGGCCTGATCGATCGGGTCCTCTTCCCCGACGAGCTCGCGGAGGAGATGCGCGGCCTGGTCCACGGCGCGGTGGGCCTCGTCGACACGCGCCTGGAGGCCGAGGAGTGGACGTCGTGGGGCCCCGCCCCCGAGATCGCCGTGATCCCCATCGAGGGCACCATCACCGCGGGCCACGCCTCGGGAGGCCTGGTCCAGACCACCGGCGCGCGCAGCGTGGTGGCGGCCCTGGAGTCCGCGGCCCGCGATCCCGAGGTGCGGGCGATCGTCCTGCGGATCGACTCCGGCGGCGGCGACGCCGGCGGCTCCCAGCTCATCTGGCGCGCGGTGGTGAAGGCCCGGGAGAAGAAACCCGTGATCGCCACCATGTCGGACGCCGCCGCGTCGGGGGGATACCTCGCGGCCGTGGGGGCCGACCGGATCTTCGCGGCGCCCGATACGGTCACCGGCTCCATCGGCATCTTCTGGATCAAGCCCTCCTTCGAAGGCCTCCTGCACAAGCTCGAGATCGGGACCTACAAGGAGAAGCGCGGCGAGAACGCGGACATCAGCAGCATCCTCCAGCCGTGGACCCCCGGCGAGCAGGCCGCGGTGCAGGCCTACGTCGACTCGTTCTACAAGCAGTTCGTCGAGGCCACCGCGGGCGGAAGGCACCTCGACGTCGACCAGGTCGACGCGGTGGCCAGGGGCCGGGTCTGGACCGGCGCCCAGGCCAAGGAGCGAAACCTGGTGGACGAGATCGGGGGGCTCGCCGACGCGCTCCGCTTCGCGCGGGCCGCCTCGGGGCTCACCCGGGAGGAAGTGGTCCGGTATCGGATCTACCGGCCCAGCGCGAGCCTCCTCAGGGTCGGAGCCGGCGCCTCCCTGGAGATCGACCCTCCCCCCGGTTCATGGATCGCCGGGCTCCCCGAGCCGGTACGGGACGCAATTCTCGCGAAGATTCCGCTTCCGTTGTTGGTTTCCAACCCGAGCGGGTTGTGGGCGCTGGCTCCATTCGACTGGAGGCCGCGCTGAGCCGTGACAATCTTCGTTGTCACCGGCGAAAGAGCCGTGCTACAAGATGCGTGCTGTTCGCCCGTGCGTGCCTGGGGTTTCATGCGCGGCAGCGACGGCAGCCCCTTCCAGCGTGATGACGATGTTCGAGCTGCGATGCAGCGGACCATCGGAACGCCGGGCGGGATCGCATGGTACAGGTTGCCGTGGTCCGAAGCGGGCGTGCTTGTCCGCAAGCCTACGGCGCCCCTAGGTTTTTCCAGGGCCCAGGCCCGCGCATGAGCTCCCGTCGGCGGCCGCCTTTTTCGGCCGCGTACACGGGCGAGACGTAGCGAGCAAACCCTCGAGGTCGACGCAGCCAACGATCGGCGTTCCCTTTCATCCGAGCGGGCATCCGCTCGCGGAGAACCCGGCCGGCTGCCCTTCGAGGGCATACCGAAAGTAGGATGATGGCGACGAACGAGCTGGGCGCAGAGATGAGCGAGAGGCCGGAATCCGTTTCCGGCGGCGCGGCTTCCGAGGTTGGGGGCGAAGGCGGGACGGCGGGCGGCCCCGGACAGGAGGGCCAGCGCAAGCGCCGGCGGCGGAGGCGCGGCAAGCGCGGCACGGCCCAGCCGGGCGCCCCTGCAGGCGGCGGCCAGGAGGCCGCACCGCAGGCCGGTGGCCAGGCGCAGCTCCTGCAGGTCGAGGGGATCCTCGACTCCGAGATCCGCGGCCCGAACGCCTTCCTTCGCCGAGCGGAGAAGAACTACCTCCCCACCCCCGACGACCCCGAGGTGCCCAAGCACCTGGTCCAGCGGCTCCGCCTCCGGCCCGGCGCGCGCCTCATCGCGCACGCCCAGTCCAAGGGCAAGCTGGTGGTCCAGCGGATCGACACGGTGGACGGCCTCCCTCCGGAGCAGGCCTGGAACCGGCCCGACTTCTCCGGCCTCACGGTGATTGACCCGGTCCGCCGGATCCGCCTGGAGACCACGGGGAAGGAGTCGCTGACCCGGGTGCTCGACCTCATCTCGCCCATCGGCTTCGGGCAGCGCGCCCTGATCGTCGCCCCGCCCAAGACCGGCAAGACGATCATGCTCCAGCGGATCGCGCAGGCGATCTCCACGAACTACCCCGACGCCCACCTCATGGTGCTCCTCGTGGACGAGCGTCCCGAGGAGGTCACGGACATGCGGCGCTCGATCAAGGGCGAGGTCCTCGCCTCGTCGTCCGACCGCTCCTCCGCGGACCACCTCAAGGTGGCGGAGATGACCCTGGAGCGCGCCAAGCGCCTGGTCGAGCAGGGCAAGGACGTGGTGATCCTCCTCGACTCGATCACCCGCCTCGCCCGCGCCTACAACAAGGAGGTCGAGTCCTCCGGCCGCACCCTCTCCGGCGGCGTGGACTCCAAGGCCCTCGAGAAGCCGAAGCGGATCTTCGGCGCCGCCCGCAACTGCGAAGAGGGCGGCTCGCTGACCATCATCGGCACCGCGCTGATCGACACCGGCTCGCGGATGGACGAGGTGATCTTCGAGGAGTTCAAGGGCACCGGCAACATGGAGGTGACCCTGGACCGCATGCTGGCCGAGAAGCGGATGTTCCCCGCGATCAACATCCCGCAGTCCGGCACGCGCAAGGAAGAGAAGCTCTTCTCGCAGCTCGAGTACGACAAGGTCCGCCTGCTCCGGGTGGCCCTCTCGAACTACAAGCCCGTCGAGGCCATGGAGAAGCTCCTCACCAAGGTCAACGAGTTCCGTTCGAACGACGAGTTCCTCAACGCCGTTTAGGCGCAGTCCGAGCGCCCGCCCGGAAGCCCGGCCTTGCCAAATGAGCGCGAGGCCGGCATGACTACGCCGTGGCGAAGCTCCTCATCGTCGAAGACGAAGCAGATCTGCGCGATCTGCTGAGCTACAACCTCCGCGCGGCGGGTCACGAGGTCGCCCTCGCCGCCAGCGCGAGCGAGGGGCTCGAGCAGGTCCGGCGCTGGCGCCCCGAGCTCATCCTCCTCGACCTGATGCTCCCGGATCTGCCCGGCACCGAGCTCTGCCGTCGCGTGAAGGGCGATCCCTCCACCGCCGCCACGCGGGTGGTGATGCTCACCGCCCGGGGCGAGGAGATCGATCGGGTCGTGGGCTTCGAGCTCGGCGCCGACGACTACGTCTCCAAGCCATTCAGCCTCCGGGAGCTCGTGCTCCGCGTGAACGCGGTGCTCCGGCGCGGCCAGCCCGCGGCGAAGGAGGACTCCGCCGTGGTGGTGGGCCCCCTCACCGTGGACCTCCCTCGCCACCGCGTCACCGTATCTGGAGAGGAAGCCGCCCTCACCGCCCTCGAGTTCCGCCTCCTCTGGACCCTCCTCTCGCGCAAGGGCCGGGTCCAGACCCGGGAGCGCCTCCTCGAGGACGTGTGGGAGATGAGCCCCGACGTCACCACCCGCACTGTCGACACCCACGTGAAGCGTCTCCGCGAGAAGCTCGGGGCCGCGGGCGCCCTCGTGGAGACGGTGCGAGGCGTCGGCTACCGCTTCGCCGAAGAATCGAGCGACGCCGCTTGAACCGAAGCCGCGTGGAGCGCCTCGTCGCCGCGCAAATCGTCGCCTCGGTGATCCTCATCGGCGTGCTGCTGGCCGGTGCCAGCCGCGGCCCCCTCTTCGCCCTCACCCTGGCGATCGCGCTCCTCGCGGGGGTTTCCGGCGTCCTGATCGGACGGTCGAGCCGCGAGTTGAAGCGGATCACGGACGCGGCCCAGCGCATCGCGAACGGCGACGCGGCGGCGCGGCCCCCCGAGGCGCAGACGGAAGGTCTCTCGGCGCTTTCCTGGGCCGTGGGCCGGATGGCCGAGCAGCTCGCGAGCCAGGTCGAGCGGATCTCCTCTCAGCGGGAGCTCCTCGAGGGCGTCCTCACCGGCATGGAGGACTCGATCCTCGTGCTCCGCCCCAACGGCCGCCTCCTCCTCGCGAACCATCCGGCGCAGAAGCTCTTTCGGCTGCCCTGGGGCCGCACGGAGCGTCCGTTCTCGGATCTCGTCCGGGTGCCGGGCCTCCTCGAGGCGGTCCAGCGCGCCTCGAGAGGCGAGCCTGCGCCCATCGACGAGGTGCTGCCGGGCCCGCCGCGGAGGGAGCTCGTGGGCCGCGCGGCGCCGCTGTCTCCAGGCGGAGAGGCCGCCATCGTCGTGGTGGTCCGCGACGTCACCGAGCTGCGGCGGCTCGAGGCCGTCCGGCGGGACTTCGTGGCGAGCGCGAGCCACGAGCTGCGCACGCCCGTGGCCGCCCTCCGTGGCTACGCCGAGACCCTCGCGTCCGGCGCCCTCGACGATCGCGACGCGGCCGAGCGCTTCGTGGCCGGCATGTTCCGGCAGGCCCAGCGGCTCTCGGCCCTCATCGACGGCCTCCTGGATCTCTCGCGCATCGAGTCCGGGAGCATGGCCCTCGAGCCCGAAACGGTGGAGGTCTGTGACGCCATCCACCACCTGGCCGATGGCGCCAGGGAACGCGCCGAGAGCAAGGGCCTCACCCTCGTGGTGAAGGACGCCTCCCCCACCCTCACCGCCTTCGCCGATCCCCGCGCCATCGAGATCGTGGTCGGGAACCTCCTCGAGAACGCCATCAAGTACACGCCGTCGGGCGGCACCGTCACGATCGCGGCGCGGGCCGAGGACGACGCGTCGATCCGGATCGACGTGCGCGACACCGGCCCCGGGATCGATCCCCTGCACCAGCCGCGGATCTTCGAGCGCTTCTACCGGGTGGACGCGGGCCGCGACCGGGACGTCGGAGGCACCGGCCTGGGCCTCGCGATCTCCAAGCACCTGGCCCAGCAGAGCGGCGGCGACGTCGGCCTCGAGAGCCGCCCCGGCGGCGGTTGCCGCTTCTGGGTGCGGCTGCCCTCCGCTGCCGCCTCCCAGGCGTCGGCGTCTGCGTCTGCGACGTAATCGCCGAGCGCGAGCCGAAAAACACAAACAGCAAGAAAATCAAAGCCGTCGGCTGCCTCGCGCAATTCGAAGCGCGGCTCGCGCCATCACGTAACGCAACGTCATCAAAATAAAAAACAGTTCTCTGGTTGCACGAATCGATTTTGAAGGCTAACGAACAATCGAGGCCAAGCTCGACCGGCGAAAGGGGATCGGCTTTGCGACCGCTGACGCTCTACATCCTCCTCTTCGGTCTCGCGGCGGGCACCGCTGTCGGCGTCGGCGGCTACGCCTTCGTCTACGCCCGCGGCTACTCCTACCTCCAGAACGATCCGGCGGCCTGCGCGAACTGCCACGTGATGCAGGCGCACTTCGACGGCTGGACCAAGGGCAGCCATCGCTCCGCGGCGGGCTGCAACGATTGCCACGCCCCTCCCGGCACGATCGACAAGTACCTGGTCAAGGCCGAGAACGGCTTCTGGCACTCGCTGAAGTTCACCACGGGTGATTTCCACGAGCCCATCCGGATCCGCCAGAAGAACCACGACGTGACCGAGCAGGCCTGCCGTGGCTGCCACCGGGAGATCGTGGACGCGATCGACGGGACCCACGGCGCAGCGGAGCCGAACTCTTGTGTGCGGTGCCACGACTCGGTCGGGCACATGCGGTAGACGAGGCGAGGAGAGCGATGACGAACGACACGACCAAGCCCCGGAAGAAGCCGGGGCGAGCGACCCTGATCGGAACGGTAGCCGTCGCGGCCGTGGCCGCCGCGGGAACGAGCGCGCTGCTCGTCAACATCTTCGAGAGGAAGGCCGAGTCCAGGAACCCCTTCTTCCGCGTCGTCGAGCTCGACGAGAAGACCGAGGATCCGGCGGTCTGGGGGAAGAACTTCCCGATCCAGTACGACGCCTATCTGCGCACCACCGACATGGTCCGCACCCGCTACGGCGGCAGCGAGGCCATGCCCCGCACCCCCACCGAGGCCGATCCCCGCTCGATCGTCGCCCGCTCCAAGGTGGAGACCGACCCCAGGCTGAAGACGATGTGGGCCGGCTATCCCTTCTCCGTGGACTACCGCCAGAAGCGCGGCCACGCCTACATGCTCGAGGATCAGGAGCAGACCAGGCGTGTTAAGGAGTTCAACCAGCCCGGCACCTGCCTCCACTGCCACGCCTCGATCGTGAACCCCTACACCGAGGCGGGCGACGGCGATTTCCTCGCCGGCTTCGACAAGCTCAACCGGATGTCGTTCCAGGAGGCCCGGACCCACGTCCAGCATCCGATCTCCTGCATCGACTGCCACGACCCCAAGACGATGCAGCTCCGGGTCACGAGGCCTGGCTTCCTCGAGGGGATCAAGGCGCTCAAGGCCTCGGAGGGCATCGCGGACTACGATCCGAACACCATGGCCACCCGGCAGGAGATGCGCAGCTACGTCTGCGGCCAGTGCCACGTGGAGTACTACTTCAAGGGCCCCGAGAAGCGCGTCACCTATCCCTGGGCCAAGGGCCTCAAGATCGAGAACATCCTCGACTACTACGAGGAGGTCGGCTTCACCGACTTCGTGCACGCAGAGACCGGGGCCAAGGTCCTGAAGGCCCAGCATCCGGAGTTCGAGATGTGGAGTCAGGGGATCCACGCCCGCTCGGGCGTCTCCTGCACCGACTGCCACATGCCCTACGAGCGGGTCGGCGCGATGAAGGTGACGGACCACCACGTCCGCAGCCCGATGCTGAACGTGAACCGTGCCTGCCAGACCTGCCACAAGTGGTCGGAGGACGAGCTCAAGGCCCGGGTGGAGACGATCCAGGAGCGCACGGTGGAGCTGCGGAACATCGCCCTCGACGCGCTCGTCGACCTGGTCGGCGACCTCAAGGCGGCGCGGCAGGCCGGCCGTTCGGACGCCGAGCTCGAGACGCCGAGGTCGCTGCAGAAGCGCGCCCAGATGATGATCGACTTCATCGAGTCGGAAAACTCGGCGGGCTTCCACGCGCCGCAGGAGGCGGCCCGGATCCTGGCCCAGGCCATCGACACGGTTCGCAAGGCGCAGAACGCGCTGAAGTCCACCGAGCCCGCGGTCGGCACGGTCCAGTAGCTGCAGCAACAGGCACGATTCTCCAAGTTGAGGATGTGGAGCGTGCCTATGAGATCGTCGAGACGCTCTCCCGCGAGGGAGGGCGCCTCCTCCGGCGGGCCGTTCGACGATCGGACGACCGGCGCGTGCTCCTGGAGACGATCCCCACGGGCGCCGCGCAGGCCCTGGCGGCGGACCGGCTCCGCAACGACCTCGAGATCGGGCGCTCTCTCGAGCGCCCGCATCTGATCCGCTCCCTCGCCCTCGAATCGATCGACGGCTCCCTCGTCCTCGTCCGCGACGACGTGGGCGCCGATCCCCTCACGGGCCTGCTGGGCGATCCGCTGCCCATCGAGACCTTCCTCGACCTGGCCCGATCGATGGCCCTGGCCCTCGAGGAGCTCCACGAGGAGCGGGTCGTCCACCGCGACGTGAAGCCCGACGCCTTCCTCGCGGACCCCGACACCGGGAAGGCCTGGCTCTTCCGCTTCGGCCTCTCGTCCCGCTCGTCCCCGGAGCGGCCCCGCGTGCTCCTCCCCGACCTGGTCGAGGGCTCGCTGCCGTACATCTCCCCTGAGCAGACCGGCAGGATGAACCGCCCGATCGACGGTCGCTCCGACCTCTATTCGCTGGGCATCACCTTCTTCCAGATGCTGGTCGGACGCCTGCCCTTCGAGGCCGCGGATCCCGGCGAGTGGATCCACCTCCAGGTCGCGAGCCCGGTTCCCCCGCCGGCCACGCTCTCCCCCCACGTCCCCGACGACCTCTCCCGGATCGTCGTCCACCTCACCGCCAAGATGCCCGAGGAGCGCTACCAGACCGCCGCGGGCCTGAGGCGCGACCTCGAGGATTGCAAGCGGCAGTGGAAGGAGACCGGCCGGATCGAGCTCCCGACGCTCGGCGCCTCGGACGTCTCCGCGAGACTCCAGCTTCCCCAGCGCCTCTTCGGACGCGACGAAGAGAAGGCGATCCTCGAAGGAGCGCTCGAGGATGTCGCGAGCTCCGGCAAGCCGGCCCTCACCGTGATCACCGGTGCGTCGGGGGTCGGCAAGTCGTCCCTGGTGCACGGCTTGCTCCGCCCCCTCGCCAGCCGGCGCGGGATCTTCCTCTCGGGCAAGTTCGATTCGATCCGGCGCGGCGTCCCCTACTCCACCATCGCCCACGCGTGCCGGGAGGCCCTGCGGGGCATCCTCGGCGAGCCGGAGGAGACCCTCGCGTCGTGGCGGCGCCGCCTGGCCGAAGCCCTCGGGGAGAACGGGCAGATCCTGGTCGAGCTCCTGCCCGAGCTCGAAGCCATCGTCGGCCCGCAGGAGGAGGTCTCCCCGCTCCCCTACGTCGAAGCCCGGAAGCGATTCATGCGGGTCTTCTCCCGATTCCTGCAGGTCTTCGCCACCCGCGAGCACCCGGTCGTCCTCTTCCTGGACGACCTCCAGTGGAGCGATCCCGAGAGCCTCGAGCTCCTCGAGCACGTGCTCTCCCAGCCCGACGCCGGCCCCATTCTCGTGGCCTGCGCCTGGCGGGAGCAGGAGGTTGGCCCTTCGGTCCTCTCCTGGCTGGGCCGGATCCAGGAGCGCGGCGTGCCCACGACCGAGCTCGGCCTGGGACCGCTCGAGAAGGACGCCATCGAAGAGCTCCTCTCCGCCGCTCTCCTGGGGCCCGCAGAGGAGGTCCGGTCGCTCGCCGGGCTCGTCCTCGCGAAGACCGGCGGGAACCCCTTCTTCGCGCTCCAATTCCTGTCCGAGCTCGTCGACGATCGGCTCCTGCGCTTCGATCCCGAGGCGCACCTCTGGCGCTGGGATCTGGCGGCGATCGAGCGCCAGGGCTTCACAGAGAACGTGGTGGAGCTCCTGGCCTCGCGCCTGGGCCGCCTCCCGGAGGAGACGCGCGACGTCCTCCGGATCGCCGCCTGCATGGGCCACTCCGCGGACCTCCGGGCTCTCGCGATCGTCATGGAGCGCCCCGGCGACGAGATCCGCAAAGCGCTGCAACCGGCCCTCGAGCAGGGGCTCATGACCCTGCGCTCGGACGACGCCACCGCGGAGCGCTTCCGCTTCGTCCACGACCGGATCCAGCACGCCGCATACCGGCTCCTGCCGGAGGATCGGAGGGCCCAGGCCCACCTCCGGATCGGCCGTCTGCTCCTGCAGGCCGCTCCCCGGGAGGAGCCGGGGGAAGAAGAGGGGATCTTCGAGCTCGCGGCCCACTTCAACCTCGCGCGCGAGCTGCTGGGGTCAGACGAGAAGCTCGAGGCGGCCCGGCTCGACCTCGCCGCGGGCCGGCGGGCGATGGACTCGTCCGCTTTCGCTACCGCGCTCGATTTCTTCTCCATCGGCTCCGGGCTGTTGCCAGAGGACGCCTGGGAACGTCACGGCGACCTGGCCTTTCCCCTCCACCTCGGCTGGGCGAATTGCGCGTTCCTCACGGGCGACAGGTCCCAGGCCGACGAGCTCCTCGAGGACCTGAAGGCGCGCGCTCGCGGCCCGGAGGAGATCGCCTCGGTCGCGACCTCGGCGATCTACCTCCACACGATCCGCCAGGAGGTCAGGCAGGCAGTGGAGGTGGCCCTGGACGCCCTGCAGCGCCTCGGCCTCGATTCGCCCGTTCGCCCCACGAGTGAACAGGTCGATCGCGAGCACGACGCCTTCGAGGAGGCGCTCGGCGGAGAGCCGATCTCCTCGCTCCTCGACCTTCCTCGAGCGAAGAGCGAGAGGGTCGCCGCGATTGCGGACATCGTGAGGGTCGTGGCGGTCCCGGCCTTCTACACCGATCTCCACCTGATGGCCGGGCTGATGTTGATCTCTTCGACACTCAACGTGAAAGAAGGAAACCCCGACGCCGCCGCTCCGAACTACGCCGCCCTGGGGATGGCCGTGGCCCACCTCTTCGGCCGCTACCGGAAGGCCTACGACCTCGGGAAGCTCGGGCGCGACCTCGTCGATCGCCGGAAGCTGGAGCCCTACCGCGCCCAGACCTACATCCTCGCCGCGTTCACGAACCAGTGGCGCGAGCCCCTCAGCGCCGGCCTCTCGCTGGCCGACAGCGCCTTCGTCTCGGCGACCCGCACCGGAGACCTCACCTACGCCTGCTACGTCCGGTGCGACCGGATCTCCCTCCTCCTCGCCATGGGCGTCCCCCTCCCGGAGATCGAGCGCGAATGCCTGGACTCCCTCGAGTACGTGGCCGGGATCGGCTATCCGCTCGTGACCACTGTCGTCACGGACCAGCTCCGCCTGGTGAAGAGCCTCCGCGGAGACACCGAGAGCCTCGGCTCCTTCGACGGGGAGGATTTCAGCGAGGCGGACTTCGATCGCGAGCTCGAAGCGTACCGGTCCACCTCGCCGATCGCGATCTGCTGGCACTGGATCCGGAAGCAGGTCGCGCTCGTCCACGCCGCCCGATTCGACGAGGCCCTCGACGCGGCGGAGAAGGCGCAGGAGCTCATATGGACCTCGCCCTCGTTCACCGAGGTCCCCGAGCACCACTTCCACCGCGCGATGGCCCTCGCCGGGACCCTCACCGAAGGGGATGTCGATCCGGAGCGCTTTCGGAGCCTGCGCGAAGAGCTCGAGCGCTTTCGCGTCTGGGCCGAGGGATGCAAGGCCACCTTCGGCCACAGGCACGACCTCCTCGCCGCGGAGGTCGCGCGACTGGAAGACCGGGAGCTCGACGCGGTCCGCGCCTACGACGCCGCCATCCTGGGCGCGCGGGAGAACCGCTTCCTTCAGGACGAGGCCCTCGCCTTCGAGCGCTCCGCTGCCTTCACCCACGCTCGCGGCTTCGCGATCGGCGCGGAGCTCCGGTTGCGAGAAGCGCGCCGCTGCTACCGGCAATGGGGCGCGGACGGGAAGGTGCGGGATCTCGAGGAACGCTTCCCTGCGCTCGCCGAGGCCGCCCCGACGGCCGCCGTCTCCCTCCCCGCCGAGCGCCTCGACTGGATGGCACTGGCGAAGGCCGCCCAGGCGATCTCGAAGGAGGTCGATCTCCCGTCGCTCCTCTCACCCCTGGTGCGCTCCGTCCTCGAGCAGGGAGGCGCGCGCCGCGCCTGCTTCGTTTTCCTGCGGGACGGCGAGCCGCGGATCCTGGCGGAGGCGACTCTCGCCCCTTCGGGTGTCGAGACCCGATCCCTCGACGAGCCCCTCTCCCCGGAGCTCGTCCCCACGTCGATCGTCCAGCTCGTCCTTCGCACGGGCGAGCGGGTCGTGATCGGAGACGCCATCGCCTCTGGCCCGACCGAGGACGAGTACTTCGTCCGGAGGCATCCTCGCTCCGTTCTCTGTCTACCGATCCTCCGGAAGGGAGAGGCCGTCGCGGCCCTCTACCTCGAGAACGATCTCGTCGCGGGAGCGTTCTCGTCGCGGCGCCTCGCCGCCCTCGAGCTCCTGGCCGGCCAGGCGGCGATCTCGGTGGAGGCCTCGGCGGTGTCGGCGCGGGAGCTGGCCGATCGGAAAGCGGCGGAGGCCGAGCAGGAGCGGACCGAGCTCCTGGATCGGATCACCGCCTCGCTCTCCGGGTCCCTCGATCTACGGGAGCAGTCCACGCGGCTGGTTCGGGCGTTCGCCGCGACGCTCGCCGACGGCGCGATCGTCTTCCCCGTCGACGAGGAGGGCACCTTCCTCGAGCCGTCCTACGCGATTGCCCCCGAGCTGGACTCCAAGGCGTTCCGCCCGCTGGCAGGCTATCGGCCCTACAAGGAATCGCGCGTTCCCGCAGGCCGCGCGGTCGCGACCGGCGAGTCGGTCTTCCTTCCAGAGATGGATGACGACACCATCCGCGAATACACGGACGACGAAACGCAGTCCGAGTTCGTTCGTTCCCTGGGCGTGCACTCGCTGATCGCGTCACCCATGATCTCGGGTGGCCGCGTGATCGGCGCCATCGTGCTGGTCCGCTTCGAGACGAAGCGCCCCTTCGAGCCGGCGGATCTCGAGCTCCTGGAGGAGCTCGCGCAGCGGGCGGCCTTCTCCCTCGACAACGCCCGGCTCTACAACGCCGCGCAGGCCGCGATCCGCCTCCGGGACGACTTCGTCTCGATCGCCTCCCACGAGCTGCGCACGCCCCTGACCAGCCTCCAGCTCATCATCCAGCGCCTCGAGAAACGGATCACCTCGATGACGTCCGAGCAGGTGAAGAACGCCCTCGCGCTGGCAGGCAGGCAGATTCGACGGCTGATCCGGCTGGTCGGCCGCCTCCTCGACGTCGGCCAGGTGGAGGCCGGAAAGCTGCAGATCCATCGGCAGGACTTCGACCTTGGCGAGCTCGTCGAGGAGGCCGTCGACCAGCTCGCCGACGAGCTCGCCCGCGCGGACGCCGACGTCCGGCTCGAAACCCCGAAGGGCGTCGTCGGGAGCTGGGACGAGGTCCGGATCGGCCAGGTGGTCACCAACCTCCTCACCAACGCGATCAAGTTCGGGCGCGGCTCTCCGATCGAGATCGAGGTCGGGCAGGAGGACGGGATCGCGCGCATCGACGTGACCGACCACGGGCCGGGGATCGCGCCCGAGATCCAGGAGCGGCTCTTCCGCCGCTTCTCTCGCGGCGTCTCGTCGCGCCACTACGGCGGCATGGGCCTCGGGCTCTACGTCTCCCGGCGGATCGTCGAGGCCCACGGCGGCAGCATCGGCGTCGAGAGCGAGGAGGGCGAAGGCGCCCGGTTCACGGTGGAGCTGCCCGTCGAACCGCCCGCTCACGACGCGTCCTCCGCTCCCTGACCACCGTCGCTTCGTTGCGTACTTGTCACAAAGTCGCCGCGCGGCCGTCGCGGCCTGGGCGGATTCTCGCCGCGTAAACGTCGTGGCGCTGCCACATCAAGGAAGCCCTCATCTCGATGCGATCGAAACTTCTTGCGGCACTCGCAGCCCTCTTCCTCCCCGCCGTCGCCTTCGGAGAAACGGAGACCGCGGCCATGCCGGTCGCGGCACGCGACGACCGCCTCATCCTCGACAGCCTCCGCCTCCGGATCTCCGGCGTGATCTTCGCCCACTGGAGCTACGACACCGCCCAGGCCAATCCCGAGGGCCCCGGCACGAACGGCGCCAACCGCTTCGACCTCACCCGCACCTACATCAACATCGAGCCTCAGGTGAGCCGCAACATCTCGCTCCGGATCACCCC
Organism: Vulgatibacter incomptus; assembly: GCF_001263175.1. Taxonomy (GTDB): domain Bacteria; phylum Myxococcota; class Myxococcia; order Myxococcales; family Vulgatibacteraceae; genus Vulgatibacter; species Vulgatibacter incomptus. The sequence goes on from NZ_CP012332.1 coordinate 2,905,269, forward strand.
GGACATCACCCGCGTGAGCGATCCGGACGGCAGCCTGAACGGCAGCCTCGCCCTCCGGCTCAAGTACGCCTACGCCCAGTTCGCCGACGTCCTCCCCGACGTCCGGGTGAAGGGCGGCCTCCAGCAGACGGCCTACATCGACTTCGAGGACTCCATCTGGAAGTACCGCGTCCTCGGCCCTGCGGCGCTGGAGCTCTTCACCGGCGTCTCCTCGGCGGATCTCGGCGTCGGCGCCTGGGGCAAGCACCTGGGCGGCCTCGTCGACTACCAGGTGCTCCTGAGCGGCGGCGACGGCTACACCAAGGGCCCGCAGACCGCGAGGAACGCGGCCAAGTACAAGGAGGGCGCCGCCCGCCTCACCATCGCGCCCTTCGCCACCTCTGGCGGCTACCTCCTCGAGGGGCTGCGCCTCACCGCCTTCGCCCAGTACGCGATCCGGCAGAAGGTCGCCGACAAGGACGTCGAGCGGATTCGCGTGATGGGCCTCGCGAGCTGGGAGACCCCCTACGGCACCCTGGCCGTGAGCGCCGGCCCGACCTGGGACGATGACGTCGGCGAGAACGCCCTCGGCGAGGCGACCGTCACCAACCGGAAGGGCGTCCTCGCCTCCACCTTCGGCTTCGTCAACCTGCCGGCGAACCTCCGCCTGGTCGGCCGCTACGACCACTTCACCCCGAACACCGACGAGGAGGCGAGGGCCGAAACCTCCGGGAACCGCACCCGCCTCATCGCCGGCCTCGCCTACCGCGTCACCGACCTGGTCCAGGTCATCGGCGACTACCAGCGCTTCGGCTTCGAGCACCCCGAGAAGACCGGCCCCAAGGACCCGAGCTCCGCGGTCTTCGTCCACCTCGACGCCCGCTACTAAGGCCGGAGCGGATGAAGAAATCGGCCCCGCCAAAGCGGGACCGACTTCTTCAGCCGCGCTCCGCGCGGAAACGCTCTTCTTTTCGTCTGCTCCGCCTTCGGCTCCGCCCGGCCCAGGGATTCGTTTCCAATCTGTCACACGTTTGTCACACGGCCCGCCTAGCGTGCGCGGCCCGAACTGGAGGTCCTATGACCCGCCGCATCCTCGCAGCACTCGCCACCGCAACCCTGCTCGCCTCCTGCACCAGCAAGGACAAGGCCGCCGGCACGCCCGCCGAGGGCTCGTCCGAGAAGCCCGCCGCCTCCGCCGCTCTCACGGTGAAGGGCTCCGACACCATGGTGCTCCTCGCCCAGCGCCTCGCCGAGAGCTTCATGGCGAAGAACGCGGGCAAGGTCGTCCAGGTGACCGGCGGCGGCAGCGGAACGGGCATCGCCGCCCTGATCAACGGCACCACCGCCATCGCCAACGCCTCCCGCCCCATCAACGAGAAGGAGAAGACGCAGGTCCTCGAGACCCGCGGCAAGGGCGCGGTCGAGACGAAGATCGCCCTCGACGGGATCGCGATCTACGTCCACGAGGCCAACCCCGTGAAGGAGCTCGACCTCGAGCAGCTCGCGAAGATCTACCTGGGCAAGGTGAAGAACTGGAAGGAGGTCGGCGGCGAGGACTCCGCCATCGTGCTCTACGGGCGCGAGAACAACTCCGGCACCTACGCCTACTTCAAGGAGCACGTGCTCCGTGACGAGGACTTCGCCGACGAGACCCAGACCCTCCCCGGCACGGCGGCCGTGGTCCACGCGGTGGCCAAGGATCCCAAGGCGATCGGCTACGGCGGCATCGCCTACGGCACCGGCGTCCGCGCGGTCCCCGTGAAGAAGGAGGCGTCGTCGGCCGCCGTCGAGCCGTCCATGGAGAACGTGACCAACGGCTCCTACCCGATCAGCCGCTTCCTCTACATGTACACGGTGGGCGAGCCGACGGGCGACGCCAAGGACTTCCTCGGCTTCGCGCTCTCCGAGGAGGGCCAGGGCCTCGCGACCAAGGCGGGCTACTACCCCCTGCCGAAGCCGTAGTTGACGAAAACAAGAGCGAGCGCGACAACCGCGCTCGCTCTTCGCTTTGTCGCCCTCCCCTCACCACGGGGCCAGTCGACACCAGCCCACCAAGGCCATTCGATGCCGAGCGCCGAAGAACCCGAGCTGATCCTCCCGCAGCCCAACGTCTCGTCCCGTGAACCGGGTGCGAGCGGCACGCCGCTCCCCGGCCTCGCACGACGGCGGGCAGTCGATCGGCTGGCATCCTGGGGCATCAAGGCCGTCGCGTTCTCGGCGATCGCGGCGGTCGCACTGATCTTCGTCTTCGTCGTTCGCGAGGCGATCCCGGTCTTCGACTCGGCCGAGGTGAGGGAGGAAGTGACGCCCGCCTCGATGGTGCTGCCCCAGACCTGGGGCAAGGCCGAGGCTCCCTCCTTCCGCTGGCAGCCGGCGTCGAAGGTCCCCAAGTACAGCCTCGCGCCGCTGGTGGTCGGAACCTTCAAGGTCACGATCGTCGCGCTCCTCTTCGCGGTCCCCCTCGCGATCCTCGCGGCGGTCTTCTCCGCGGAGTTCGCGCCGCGGCGCCTGCGCGAGGTGGTCAAGCCCGCCATCGAGCTCCTCGCCGGGATCCCCTCCGTAGTCCTCGGCTTCTTCGCCCTGATGGTCCTGGCCACCTTCTTCCAGCAGACCTTCGGCTTCCACTACCGCCTGAACGCCATCGTCGCCGGCGTCGGCCTGGGCCTCACCATCATCCCGGTCGTCTACACCGTGAGCGAGGACGCCCTCATCGCGGTGCCCCGCGTCTACCGGGAGGCCTCCCTCGCCCTCGGCGCCTCCCGCGCCCGCACCGCCTGGTCCGTGATCCTCCCGGCGGCGTCGCCCGGCATCTTCGCCGCGGTGGTCCTCGGCTTCGGCCGCGCCATGGGCGAGACGATGATCGTGCTCATGGCCTCGGGGAACGCGGCCATCCTCTCCGTCGACCCCTCCGACTCCGTGCGCACCATCCCCGCCACCATCGCGGCCGAGATGGGCGAGGTCGTCGTGGGCGGCGCCCACTGGTCCGTGCTCTTCCTCCTGGGAAGCTTCCTCTTCCTGGTGACCCTCACCTTCAACGGCCTCGGCGGCTGGTACGTCGCGCGCCTGCGCCGCAAGCTCGGCGGCCTCACCGCATGAGACACTTCGCCGCCCACCAGCGCGCCAACGCCGCCTTCGCCGGCCTGACCGGGGGCGCTGCCCTCTCCATCCTGCTCGTCCTCGCCGTGATCCTCGGCGACGTGGCGATCAACGGCCTTCCCCGCCTCTCCTGGGAGTTCATCTCCGCGAGCCCCCGCGACGGGATGATGGCCGGCGGGATCTTCCCCGCGATCTTCGGCACCGTGCTCCTCGTGCTGCTCATGATCGTCGCCGTGATCCCGGTCGGCGTCCTCACTGCGGTCTACCTCTTCGAGTACGCGCGGCAGGAGTCCTTCTTCGCCCGCGCCGTCCGGAGCGCCGTCTACAACCTCTCCGGCGTCCCCTCGATCGTCTTCGGCCTCTTCGGCGTGGGCTTCTTCATCCAGTTCCTCGGCGGCAACATCGACAGGCTCTTCCTCGACGGACGGATGATGTGGGGCCAGCCGGCGATCCTGTGGTCGGCGCTGACACTTGCGGTGCTGACCCTGCCGGTGGTGATCGTCTCCACCGAGGAGGCGCTCCGCACGGTTCCTCGCGAGCACCGGGAGGCGGCCCTCGCCCTCGGGAGCACGAAGTTCGAGGCGGTCTTCCGGATCGTCCTCCCGCAGGCCATGCCCGGCATCCTGACCGGCGCGATCCTCGCCGTGGCCCGCGGCGCGGGAGAGACCGCGCCCATCCTCTTCACCGGCGCCGCCTACTTCCTGCCCCACCTCCCCACCCACGCCCACGACCAGTTCATGCACCTGGGCTACCACGTCTACGTGCTCGCAACGCAGTCGCCCGACATCGAGGCGACCCGGCCGCTCCTCTACGGGACGGTCCTCGTCCTCCTGCTGGTTACGGTGGTCCTCAACCTCGTCGCCATCACCCTGCGGAACCGCCTCCGGGCGGGCCGCGCCTGAAAGGCCCCATGCACGAGCCCTCAGCGCCCAAACTCTCCTCCGACAACCTGGAGCTCTGGTACGGCGAGAAGCGCGCCCTCCACGGGATCACCATGGATCTGCCCGAGCGGCGGGTCACCGCGCTCATCGGTCCCTCCGGCTGCGGCAAGTCCACCTATCTGCGCTGCTTCAACCGGATGAACGACCTCATCCCCGGCGTGCGGATCACGGGGCGGGTCACGCTCGACAACGCCGACCTCTACGGCAAGGGCCTCGACCCGGTGGAGCTGCGCCGCCGGGTGGGGATGGTCTTCCAGAAGTCCAACCCCTTCCCCAAGACCATCTGGGAGAACGTGGCCTTCGGTCCGCGGATCCTGGGGCAGAAGAACAAGGCCCGCCTCGACGAGATCGTCGAGCGCTCCCTGCGGAACGCCGCCCTCTGGGACGACGTGAAGGACCGCCTCCAGACCTCCGCCCTCGGCCTCTCCGGCGGCCAGCAGCAGCGGCTCTGCATCGCCCGGGCCCTCGCCGTGGAGCCGGAGGTGCTCCTCATGGACGAGCCGGCCAGCGCCCTCGACCCCATCGCCACCGCCCGCATCGAGGAGCTGATCCACGAGCTCAAGGCGCGCTACACCATCGTGATCGTCACCCACAACATGCAGCAGGCCGCCCGGGTGAGCGACTACACTGCGTTCTTCTACATGGGCGAGCTGGTCGAGTTCGGCTCGACCGAGACCATCTTCACCAACCCCAAGGTCCGCCGGACCGAGGACTACATCACCGGTCGATTCGGATAGAGTGGAGCCATGTTCCATACGGACAAGATCTACGAAGCCGAGCTCACCGAGCTCCGGGAAAAGCTCCTCACCGTAGGGGGGATCGTCGAGCAGGCGATCGTGCGCTCGGTCCAGGCACTCGCGGAGCGGGACTCCGCCCTCGCACGGGCCGTCGTCGCCGACGACCGGCGGGTCAACCTCCTCGAGGTGGAGATCGACGAGCTCTGCCTACGGATGCTCGCGCTTCGGCAGCCTGCGGCCTCCGATCTGCGCTTCATCACCATTGCGCTCAAGATCGTCACCGACCTCGAGCGCATCGGCGACCTCGCCGTCAACGTCGCCGAGCGGGCCATCCAGCTCAACGAGCAGCCGCCGGTGCGGCCCTACGTCGACATCCCCCGCATGGCGGAGATCGCCGAGGACATGCTCAAGAAGGCCCTCGACGCCTTCGTCGCCAGCGACGCCGCCAAGGCCCGCGAGGTCCTCGAGCAGGACAACGAGGTCGACGAGCTCTACCACATGGTCTTCCGCGAGCTCGTGGAGATCATGACCGCCGAGCCCAGCGTGACCGCGCGGGGCATGGCGATCCTCTTCATCGCCAAGCATCTCGAGCGCATCGCCGACCACGCGACCAACGTGGCCGAGATGGTGATCTTCTACGTCGAAGGCCGCGACGTGCGGCACCCGAAGAGCCGCGTCCTGGCGTAGGTTTTCGCGCGTCGCTGGTCGTTTTCCAGCGACGCCCGTCAGGGCTCGAAGGCCGACGACTCCTTGCCGTCGACGTCGATCGAAGCGCGGCTCATCCGGGCCGCGTTCGTGGCGTAGCCCAGCCGCCCATGGCGGTCGACCGCGATGATCCCGCCCTCGCCGTTCACGCGACGAAGCTCGCGGAGCGCGTTTGCCGCCGCGACGTCCGCGGGCTCCCCTGCCGCTATGCGATCGCAGACGTGCTTCGACAGCACCACCCGGATAATCGCCTCTCCCTGCCCCGTCGCCGACACGGCGCCCGCCGCGTCGTCTGCGTAGAGGCCGCAGCCCGGCAACGGCGAATCGCCGACCCTCCCGGCGCGCTTCCCGCTCGTCCCCCCGGTCGAGGTCGCCGCCGCCACCCTCCCCGCAGCGTCGATCGCCACCGCCCCCACCGTCCCCGGCTTCGGCGCGATGAGCCTCGCGCGCTCCTGGCGCCACCGATCCAGGGCCCGCTGCGTGACCAGGAGCGAGGGCGGATGCGGCGCGACTCCCTGCTCCCGGGCGAACCGCTCGGCCCCATGCGCCGCGAGCAATACATGGGGTGAACGATCCATCACCAGCCGTGCCAGCCGGATCGGGTTCCTCACCGTGCGCACCGCTGCCACCGCCCCGGCGCGCAGCGAGGTGCCTTCCATGATCGCCGCGTCCAGCTCGACGTCGCCGTCCGCGTTCAGGCACGCGCCCGTCCCCGCGTTGAACAGCGGGTCGTCCTCCAGCGCCGCACACGCGGCCTCCACGGCGTCGAGGGCGCTGCCCCCTCCCGTTAGGATCGCGTGACCGATCCGCGCCGCCGCCAGGCAGCCCTCCGCACACGCGAGCGCGCGATCGTCGGAGGCGATCGGACCCGCCCCCCCGTGGACCAGAATCGAATGAGCCATGCCTCACGGTAGCACCGCGGCTCAACGCAACCGCAAGCCCGCCGAGCTTTTGACTCTGCGATCTATTGGATGTTACCTATCTCCATTGCTCCGGAGGGGATCCCCATGTCGCGGAAGCTCATCATTTCACTCGCGCTTTCCCTCGGGATCGTCGGCGGAAGCTGCCTCGCCGACATCGAATCCGACTGCGCGACCGACGCCGACTGCCCTGCAGGCCATCGCTGCGAGACCCACGGCGTGAAGATCTGCGTCGCCGACGACGGCGGTGCGGGCAGCGGGGGAACCGGGGGCAGCGGGAGCGACACGGGCAGCGGTGGCTCTGGCGGGAGCGTCGGCGGCACCGGCGGCTCCAGCGGAAGCGGGCACGAGACCGTCGATACCGTCCTCCCCGTCGAGGTCTTCGCCAGCGACGAGTTCGCCGCCTACCTCGGGGCCCACGCACGCGCGATCACCGAGCTGCGCTTCCGTACCCGCTTCGCCGGTATGGAGCCCGAGATCGTCCGCACGCCGGTCGACGCCGACTCGTTCGCGCTTGCAGCGGAATCCGGACGCTCCATCGCCTTCGAGCTGCCTATCACCCTGCCCAGGACCGAGGGCGCGACCTTCGACCTAGACGTCCAGGCCACCGCCCTCACCCTGGCCGGCGCCCCAGCGCACTTCGCCGCCGCCACCGCCGAGGTCGACGCGACCGCCCCCGACTCCCTCGCCGCCGTCCGCTTCGTGCTCTCCCTCTCCCCCGACTTCGACTACGACGGCGACGGCTATTCCGACGTCGTCGACTGCGATCCCGACGACCCGACCATCCACCCCGGCGCCGACGACCCCTGCGACGGCGTCGACCGAAGCTGCAACCCGGGCGTCTGCTACCTCCCCCTCCCCGCCGGCAAGACCGGCGTCCGCGATATCACCTGCGACGCGACCACGTGTCTTGTGGCCGTTGGGGGCAAGGATGGCGGGAAGGGAGCGATCCTGCGGTTCGACGCGACGCTGGCGGCGCCGGAGCCGCGGTCGGCGTTCGAGACGGACGATCCGCGGGGTCTCGCAATTCTGTCGTCAAACTCGACAACGCTATTTTACGAGGCATCAACAAGGACGATCTCGAGCGTTGGCGCAGACGACAGCGCGGGGAGGCAGTTTCTTGTCGGAGCGGGCCTTCGAGGCGTAATTTCGACTTCGCCGTTCGAGACAATGGCTTTTGCCTCGTTCGCGAGTGCACCGAGGTTACTGTCATTTGCGCCCACCGCACTCGCGGGTGCTCCCGGCGATCTCGAATGCGACGCGGGAGCGGAAGCGTGCACATTCATTCGGCTTGAGAATCTCTCAGATGGCGAATCAACGCTCGGGAACACCGCAACACCGAGTCGGATCGTCACTCGTCACACTGACTCGAATACCGACGGGATTGTTTACATCACTTTCCGCGAAGACAATCGTCTGGGTATAGCTACAGTCGACGCCGGGACCCGCCAGCTTGTTCCTGGCGCTTCGGGCCTACTCCATGCTCTCGCCACTGAACGACCGCGAGCACTTCACCTGAGCTCGAACGCAAAGGTTCTCTACGTCGCCGGTGGAATCGAATCGAACGGTGAGGCAGCCGCCATTTCTACCGGTCGGCTTCCTTCTAGCCACACCTCCACACCCTTCGATCTGCCTGCCGGCACCTGCCCGAGCGCCCTGAAGGTAATTGGATCCAAGCTCTTCGTCGCCGACGACTGCCAGGGCCGTGTCTGGGAGCTCGCGCTAGGCGCCGACGGACTTCCCGCAGCCGGCTTCGCGCCCGTCGAGCACGCGCTCCCGGGCTGCACCAAGCCGTCGATGCTCGCCAGCGTCCCGGCATCGGGCCAAGCCTCCGCAGCCCTCCTCGTCGGTTGCGCCGACGCGGACCGCATCGTCGTTCTCGGCCGCGACTAGCGCCGGCCCATTCGAACGAAACCGCGGAGTTGGCGAAAGCCCCGCCGGCTCCAGCGCGAGTGCGTGCGGAACGCCCGAGCCACATTCGAGCGCCATCTGCCCCGCTGAGAACGGATTGCCGACACGCACTCCAGCGTGACGACGGTCGATGTCAGACCGTCGTGAGACCATCGGAGGCATGGAATCCTCCGGTACGAACGAGCCTCTGGCCTCGGGCCCATCCACCTTCGTTCCGTTCGACTTCTCCGCGCTGGAGCGCGTCGGCGAGGAGATCGCCGAGGTCGCGGCCCGAATCGACGCGGCAAACTGGCGCCTCCTGACGCTCGTCCGGGAATTCGACGAGAGGAAGGGATGGGGCAACCAAGGAGCGCTCACCTGCGCCCACTGGCTCTCGTGGCGCATCGGCCTCGACCGCGGCGCCGCTCGTGAGAAGGTCCGCGTCGCCCGTGCCCTCGGACGGCTTCCCCTCGTAGACGACGCCATGCGACGCGGCCTCCTCAGCTACTCCAAGGCTCGCGCCATCACCCGCGTCGCCACGCCGGAGAACGAGGACGCCCTGATCGCCCTCGCCCGCACCGCGACCGGTAGCCAGATGGAGCGGATCACCCGCAGCTACCGCACCGTCCTGGAGCGAGGCGAAGACGGCCGCATTCCCGAGGTCGACACCGAACGCTGGGTCCGCGCCCGACACATCGAGTCAGGGATGATGCGCATCGAAGCCCAGCTCCCGGCAGACGAGGCCGAAGTCGTCCTGAAGGCTCTCGACGCCATCCGGTACGCCGGCAACGACGCCCTCCGCGCCCAGTCCCAAGCGGCACCAACCGACGCAGCGAACGAAGACGTAGCCGCCGAGGGCGAGGTCTCTACGGAGGCAGGCGTTTCCGCGGAGGCAGGCGTTTCCGCTGAAGCAGGCGTTTCCGCGGAGGCACGCGTTTCTGCGGAGGCAGGCGTTTCCGCGGAGGCGGGCGTTTCCGCGGAGGCAGGCGTTTCCGCTGAAGCAGGCGTTCCCGCAAGCGGAGGCGTCACCGCGACACCTGTGGACGTGCCATCCCGGCCCCGAAGGCGAACCTGGGCACAACAGTCGTTCGATCGCGCGGACGCCCTCCTCGCGCTTTCGGAGAGCGTTCTGCAAGCTCCCCAAGCGATCCGCTCAACGGGCGCGCCACGCTTCGAGGTCGTCGTCCATGTGGACGCGGATTCCCTGGCGGGGAGGAGCGAGGCGCTGGCGCACCTGGAGGACGGAACGTATCTCCCGATCGAGACGGCGGAGCGGCTGAGCTGCGATTCGCCGATTGTCGTGATGACCGTGGATTCGGAGGGGAATCCGCTCGACGTCGGTCGCCGAACCCGGGCGATCCCTCCGGCGCTGCGCCGGGCTATGCAGAAGCGGGACGGCGGCTGCCGCTTCCCGGGATGCACGCACACGCATTTCGTCGACGGCCATCACGTCGAGCATTGGGCGAAGGGCGGCGAGACGAAGCTCGACAACCTGGTGCTCCTCTGCCGGCAACACCACCGCCTCGTCCACGAGGAGGGCTTCCGGGTCGAGATGGAGGGCAAGGCCCCGGCCTTCTTCGACCCGCGCGGCCACCGCCTCGACGGCAGCCCCTACGTCCCGCGCATCGACGACCCCACCGGCCTGGACCGATACGCAGGATTCCTTTCGTGGCTCGACGCGCAGGAGGGGACGTCCGACCTCGTGGTTCCACCCGGGCCCGACTGCTATCCGTGGGATCTCCCGCTCTGTGTCGACGTCCTCGTCCAGCGATACGCCGGAGCCCTTCCTCCCCTCGACTATGACCACGCGCGAAACAAGCGCGCACCGTTGTCCGCCTCCACCCTGCTCACCTGAACCCAGGCCGGCGTCCCCGGCTTCGGGCTGCCGGCGTGCGGTAAACCTGTAAGCCTCTCATCCGCGGGTGCTTTCGCCACTGCCGTCCTGCGACGGCCGGGAACTGGCCGCTTCTACGCAAGGCTTTCGTGCGGGTGCAGACCCGCGCCTTTTTCCGCGAGGCTCTCGCGGGGCCCGAGGAAGGGTCGAACTCGCGGCTCGTCCGCGCGGGCTCTCGAGGTTCCGCCGCCGTCAAATCGAGGCCGAACCCGCACAAGTGCCGAAAAAAGGTGGCAGGAACGATGGACGACCATGACGATCGACGTCAGCGCTTGAGGGTCTCCTCGAAACGCGGCTCGATCGTCCGCCTCACGATGCGCCACCGGCCGGCTTCCTTCTTGAATCGATCATGATAGGTGCCGACCACGTGGACCTCTCGCCCCGTCTCCTTGAACCGGAGGAGCTCGCTCATCGTCGATCGCGCCACCGCGTTGGTCTCGTCCTCGAGCTCGATCGCTGTCGCCGTGACGTGGAACAACCGGACGTCGAGCTTGGGCATGTTGCCCTCGAGGAAGCCGAAGACGGCCTCCCGCCCGTCGAGGACCCAGGGATTCGGGGGCTGGCGCTCCCAGACGACGTCTTCACTGAAGAACGCGCGCAGCGTGTCCCACTCCTGATGGTTGATTGCGTCGCTGACCTTCTCGACGAGCTCGCGAATGGCGAGGCGCTCCAGCAGGTTGCGATCCGCCGACTCCTCATTCACCGCTATCGCTCCTTCAGGGGGTGGTCGGCCCACACCGACGCAAGAAATCGCAAGTGATACCAGTGGCGCGATCGAGATCGCCCGCCAAACTCCTGAGCTCGTCCCGGTGCCGCCCTTGGCGTTTCGGTGCCTTTTCATGTCCCAGGTTCTAGCGGGCTATCATTCGTCCGAGAACGACGGGAACGCGCATTCGAGCATGAAGAGAACCGAAAGAATCTCAACCGGTGCCCTCGCCTACCTTCCGATCTTCGTCGCCGTCGCCGAGCAACGGAGCTTCTCGGCAGCGTCGCGGATCTTGTCCATGTCGCCGTCTGCGGTGAGTCAGTCGATCGCGCGCCTCGAGCGAGAGCTCGGACTGTCCCTCTTCGTTCGAACGACGCGTAGCGCCCGGCTCACTGACGCGGGTGCACGGCTGCTCGCGGAGGCCGGTCCCCCTCTCGCGCTCGCGACCGCCGCGCTCACTGCGGTCAAGGCGGCACGCGACGAGCCGACTGGCGTGCTCCGGTTGAACATTCCGCGCGTCGCATGTCACGTCGCGCTGCCCGAGGCGCTCGCCGAGTTTGGGCGGCGCCATCCCGCCGTGCGGACGGAAGTGGTGGTGGACAACAACCCGATCGACATCGTGCGGGCCGGCTTCGACGCCGGCGTTCGCACGAGGGATTCGGTGCACCAGGACATGGTTCGCGTCCGCCTGAGCCCACCCTTGCGGCTGGTCGTCGTCGGCTCGCCGCGCTACTTCGCGCACCGCGGCCGGCCCTCGCATCCCCAAGAGCTCGTCGACCACGACTGCCTCGGATGGCGTTCGTTCTCCGGCAGCGGCCAGAGTCGCTGGACCTTCGTCGAGGACGGGCAGGAGCTCGAGGTCGGTGTGAGCGGACCGGTCTTGGCGAACGACGCGGCGCTCCTGATCTCGTGCGCGGAGAAGGACCTCGGCCTGGCCCTTGTCGCAGAGCCCGAGGCACGGCGCGAGGTCGCTCAGGGGAGCCTCGAGACCGTGCTCGACGATTACTCGATCGAGCTTCCTGGCCTCTTCCTCTACTTTCCTCGGAACGCGCGCGACATGCCGAAGCTTCGCGCGTTCGTCGACTGCGCCACCGCTCTGCTCGGGCCAGCGTCTCCACCGGGGTCGTAGGGCCGAACATCGCCTCCGGTGGCGGTGTCGCGCACTACCACTGGAATCCCTACCCGTCCCGCTCGAAACGCGGCGAGCCTGTAGTCCTCCGTCCGGGCGAGCTCGCTGCCGTCTCGGCGTGACGCTCGAGGATCGGGACGAGCCGCCGAAGGGTCTCGGCGAGCGCGTCCATGCGGCGGCTCCCGAGCTCCTCCCGTAGCTCGGATTCCACGCGGACGAGCACCTCCAGGCCGGCCAGCAGCTCCTTCCGCCCCGCTCGGGTGAATCGCACCCGCTTGGCCCTTCTGTCGCTCGGATCGGGGATCCGCTCGAGGAGGCCCTGCTCCTCGAGGTCGTCGACGAGCTCCCCCACGGCCTGCTTGCTCGTCCCGACGCGCGCAGCCAGCTCGGTGAGCTTGGTGCCGTCCAGGTCGAGGTGGGGGAGCAGCTGGGTATGAGCCATCCGAATCGACGGTCTCGTCGCCTGGACCCGCAGAATGGCCTGCTCGTTCCAGAGCCGCGCCGCCCGGAACAGGAGCTGGCCGACGCTCTGCTCCTTGGCCCGCTCCAGCTCGAGCGCGAAACCATCTCCCTTTCGATCGGTCGCCATGGCTGGAGACTAGCGGACCTCGGACGATTCGTCAGGTGCCTTGACGATTCTAGTCAGGCGACCTTACGATTCACCAGACCCGCTTCAGGAGCCGCGCATGGATTCGATCCTCCGCCGCATCGATGAAGGCCTCTGGACCGTCGACCTTCCGTTCTCGTTGATGGGGCTCTCGCTCGGCGCGCGCTCCACGCTGGCCCGCTTGCGCTCCGGCGGATTGTTCCTCTGTTCCCCGGGGCCGTTCGAGGTCGCTCACGTGGAAGCCATCCGATCGCTCGGGGAGGTCGAGGCGATCGTGGCTCCGAACTCCTTCCATCACCTCTACCTGCGACGAGCGGCGGAGCACTTTCCGCGAGCGCGCGTCTTCCTCGCCCCGGGCCTGCGGGAGAAGGTGCAGAACCTGCCCGCCGGAGAGGAGCTCCGCGACGAAGCGCCGGAGCCGTGGACCGGCGCGATCGAACAGCTCGTCGTCGCCGGGAGCAAGGCGAACGAGGTCGTCTTCTTCCACGCCGCGACCCGCACCCTCGTCCTCACGGACCTCGCGTTCAACGTTCGCCGAGGCGGGGCCTGGACGCGTCTCGGCATGAAGCTCAACGGCGGCTTCGGGCGGTTCGGCCCGACCCGCGTTCTGCGCTCGACGATCCACGATCGGGCCGCCTTCGCCGCGTCGATGGAGCGGATCGCTTCGTGGGACTTCGATCGGGTGATCGTGACCCACGGCGACGTGGTGGAGACCGGCGGCCGAGAGCTCTTCCGGCAGGCGTTCGAGCTGTAGCGCATCCACCGACGATCCGGTCGATGCTCGTCTACCGCCCGGTCCACCAGGTCATGGCCTCGTGCGCGATGGATGCGGGAACGGAGTGGCCGCCGTCGAACTCGACGAAGCGCACGTCGTAGCCCTGGCCCCGAAGACGCGGGACGATGGTGCGGCTGCACGGATCGATCGGGAGCACGCCGTCGCCGACGCCGTGGGAGACGAAGATCCGCGACTTGCCGACCTGCTGTGGGGGCGCGGAGAAGCCTGGCGAGAAGGCGATGATCGAGCCGAAGAGATCGCCGTTGGCCTGGCCGAGCGAGAGCGCGTAGGAGCCCCCGTCGGAGAAGCCGGCTAGGGCGACTCGAGACGGATCGATCGAGTAGCGCTCGAAGGTCTTGCGGAGGGCCTCGTCGATGAATCGAACGTCGGGACCGAACCCGCCGCGCAAGACGTCCCAGGTGGCGCCGCGGGCGTCGGGGGCGAGGACGATCGCGCCCGCTCGCTCGGCCTCGCGCTGCACGGCGCCGAGGATGCTCGCGCCGTCGGCACCTGCGCCGTGGAGGAGCACGATCAGCGGCGCGGGACGGTCCGCGCGGTAGTCCTTCGGGATGAAGATCCGCCCGTCTCGCTTGCCGTCCAATTCGAGGGGCGAGACACCGGGCTTCGGGGCGATCGCGGCGGCTTCCCGCACGGTGGGACGCGCAGAGAGCCTTCCGCTGGTGCTTTCGATCGCAGGAGCGGAGGCCGCCTCCGCCTCGCCGCGAGCGCCGTGAGACTGAGCCGTGGCGGAACCGGCCGCACAGCCGGCGGCCGCGATGAGGACGAAGGGCAGCTTTCGCACGAACGGAGGAACGCCTCGCGTCCGAGGGACATGCCCCGACCGAACCTGCCCCGCCCCGAGGGAGGACGCAGACGCGGCGTGGGCGGGGAAGGCACGGAGGCCCGCCCGCCCACCGAATGGAGGTTCGACTACTTCTTCAGCGGCACGAGCGATCCACCGGGACGCACGCGCTCAGCGGGCTTGGGTGCCCCCTCGAACGTGTGCCGCTTCGTGGCGTGGGCGCCGAAGTCCTCTCCGGACATGGATGCGGTCACTTCGAGTGCGGCGCTCGGGTCGTCCACGCGGACCGCGAGGTAGCGCACGACGTCCGTCAGCTTTCCGGCGTCGATCGTCTCGGAGACGGCGCCCTCGATGAGCTCGATTCCCGGCGGGACTTTCACCTGGAGCTCCAGCGGGGCCTGAGCCGACCCCGAGAAGGCGATGTGGATGGACAGCTTCGCCACCTCTCCCGCCTTGACCTCGTCGGGGCCTTCGATGCGCAGGACGAACGGGGCGCGAATCCTCGGATCGACGGCCGCGTGCTTCGCGTCCGCGGGGTTCTCCTCCGAATGCGCGGTCGCGGCGGGAGCGGCCGCCGGCGTGGCCTTGGCGCAGCCCGCCAGGAGGGCTGCCTGGAGGAGAATCGGAAAAAGGCTAGAGATCCTCATGTTCGTTCTCCTCGTGTCAGGGGCAGATGGGGGATGCGGCGGGATACGGATAGGGCGTGACCGCCGAGGTGACCGTGCTCCCCGCGACGCCCCTGCAGCGGAGCGCGTCGAGGAAGTCGGCGACCATCGGTGCGGACCGCCCAGTGTCGATCGGATTCCTGGGCCGGCACTGCGAGTCGATATCGAAGACGCGCGTGGTGTACCCGCGGCCGAACGGCCTCCGGGTCATGCGCGGGCTCGCCAGCGCGCGGTGGAGCTCGTTCGACGGGACGCCGGACGCCCGGGAGATCGACCAGAGCGCCTTGGTGACCCAGGTCTCGTTGTGCTGCTGGAGGAGGCCGCCCGAGGCGGTCGGCGCGGCGAAGACCCCCGAGCCCCACGACGAGGAGCCTGCTGCGTGGTTCATCCACCAGAACGTGCCGTTCTGCTTGTCGTAGTAGATGGGGTCGTTGCGCAAGTCGCTGGAGTGGAACGACGCCCACCCCTCCGACCACGCGAGGCCGGGCATCGAAGGCACCCCCAGGCAGTGCGTTCCGCCCTCCGACGGAGTGACGCCGAAGGACTCCATCGCCCAGTGCCCGAGCTCGTGGAACGTCACCGAGTCGGACCAGTACTCCTCGTCCCACGGATCGCCCGGCATGAAGATCTGCGTAGCGAATCGGTCGCCCGCCCACTGGAACGGGCTGGCCAGGAAGCAGGCGCCGCACGTCCAGCTCGTCCCGGGAGCGAACCACGCGATGACGGAGTCTCCGTCCTTGCCGTGGACCGACCTCGAGAAATCCCAGGCGTAGCGCATCGAATCGAAGGTCCGCAGGGCTCCGCTGCCGTTGCCGGCATGGATGAGCCAGTCCCCGCCGTTCTGGAATGGACCGACCAGACCCCAGCGCCAGAGCGAGACGTCGTATACGTCCACGTAACCGACGTCGGACAGTTCGGGGAGATCGCCAGGCCAGGCCACCGCGTAGGCCGCCCCGGTCACCTGATCCGTGCGGTACGTGAAGAAGAGGATCGAGTCGTTGCTCGTAGCGGCGGTCGGGGCCAGGATCGAGAAGGCTCCATTCGCATCCAGGTAGGAGGCGTCCATCATGTCGTTGCCGCGATAGGAGACGGCCAGGAGGCCGGGCGCCGGCACCTCCTGGATGGGTCCCCAGTCGGTCTTGCTCGCGTTGGGGAATCGCGTCTCGTAGGACAGCGTGCCGGTGATCCGGGTCGTGGCGACGTTGGGCGCGCAGAAGGCGCCGAGAGCCGAGTTGCGGCAAGGTGTGCCGCAGTCGCCCGAGGACCAGCGCGCGTCGTCGCCGCAAACGCGATAGCCGGTCGACGACGTGCACTGGGCGACGCCCGGAATGCACGCGTCGCTCTTGAGGACACACGCCGCCCTGCCGTTCTCGACCTTGCAGCTCTCCCAGTCGTTGCACGGGATGTCCAGGACGAGCGGCTCGCCCTGTCCGGTCGGGACCACGCACATCCGCACGAGAGCTTGATTCGCGCACATCCCCTCGAACGGCACGCCGCCGCAGGGGTCGACGAACCCGCCGGTGCCACCGGTGCCACCAGTGCCGCCAGTACCGCCAGTACCGCCAGTACCGCCGGTGCCGCCGGTGCCGCCCGTGCCGCCGGTGCCGGTGCCACCCGTGCCACCTGTGCTGCCGGTGCCGCCAGTACCACCCGTGCCGTCGGTTCCACCTGTGCCACCGGTGCCGTCGGAGCCGCCAGTTCCACCGGTGCCGTCGTCACCGCCGGTGCCACCCGTGCCTGGATCTCCACCGGTGCCACCGGTTCCTGAAAGCCCGCCCGTACCTCCCGTGCCGCTCGATCCACCCGAGCCGCCGTTCCCGATGAGGTCGTCGGAGGCGCCGCAGAGCGTCCTCGCCGCTCCCGCGTAGCACCAGGCGTGTGCGTCCGCCTTCCTCGCGCAGGTCTCGGCGTCGCACGCCGCCTGGTTGCTCCCGTTACACGGGGCGCACGCAGCGACATAGTCCACGAAGGCGTCTTCGCAGACCTGATACTTGGCGGCCTTGAGGCAGTTGTCGCATGCCTCCGACGAAGGCTCCGCCTTACAGGCGAGCGCATCTCCGCCCGGTGAGCCATTTCCCCCACAACCCGTGGCGAGAAAGACGCACACGAGAGACGACCAGAACCATCTGAGCCCCGACGCCATCAACCCCTCCAATTTCGTTGGCGGGGCACCCTATACCAGGTTCGCCAAACCTGTCACCTTCCGTACGTTCCGACGCTACACACGAAACATGACCGGTGTGCAAAATGGATACACCGGAGCCAGCCGAGCGCTACAGCGCCGCCGCCAGGCGATCGCGGGCGGCGATCGCGACGAGGCGCCGCACGTGATCCCGGACGTCCGCGGGCCAGGGTCCGACGAGCTGGTCGAACCGGCCGAAGTCGTGGGCGAAGAGAGCGCGGGAGGCCTCCTCGAAGCCTGGGTAGTCGCCAGCCATCGCGGACATGAACCGGTAGGCGGCCTCCTGCGATCGACGAGCGGCCTCGACGCCGCCTCCGCCCCGCCTCGCGGCCTCCACCAGCTTGCGCAAGGTGACGGAGGCGCCACCGGGCTGCTGGGCGAGCCAGTCCCAGTGCCTGGGCAGGAGGGTCACTTCCTTGGAGACGACGCCAAGCTTGGGCCGGCCCGGCCCCTGGCGCTTCGGCGGTTCCGTGTCCGCGCCCATATCGTCCCTGGCCGGCGCCAGCCTTGCGAGGACGTCCTGGAGGCTCCCGCGAAGGTCGAGGTCGACCGCGCGTCCCGTCTCGTCCGAGTAGACCGCGAGCGGCTCGCTCTCCCGCTCGTCGCGCCATCGCTTGGCAGCCGTCGCCACCTCCTCGAGGCCGCCGTGGGCGATGAGCTTCTCTCCTGAGAAGAACGCGTATTTCACGATGGGTTCGTGCGTCATGGCCCTTCAGTCGTCCGAGCCGGAAGCCGCTCCGAGCCCCGGGGAGAATTTTACCAGGCTAATATTGCACGAATATTACCCGGATGCAACCCGCCCCAGCCTCTGCAGTCGCGCCCCATGAGGACTCGCCTCCGCCGATACGCGCCGTGTTACGTGACGATCCTCGACTCGAGAGGGATCCGATGACCCGCCCCAGCCTCACGCTCAACGACGGACGCACCATGCCCCGGGTCGGCTTCGGCACGTGGAGGATCTCGAACGACCAGGCGGCCTCAATCGTCCGAACCGCGATCTCCGCGGGCTATCGCTCGATCGACACCGCGGCGGTCTACGCCAACGAGGAGGGCGTGGGCGAGGCCGTCGCGACCTGCGGCCTCCCACGGGACGAGCTCTTCGTCACCACCAAGGTGTGGAACGACCGGCAGGGCTACGACACGACGCTGCGGGCCTTCGACGAGAGCCTCGCCAGGCTGAAGCTCGAGGCGGTCGACCTCTATCTGATCCACTGGCCGGCGCCTGCGACGAACCGCTACGTGGAGACGTGGAAGGCGCTGATCCAGCTCAGGCAGGAGGGCCGGGCCCGCTCGATCGGCGTCTCGAATTTCAACCGGCCGCACCTCGAGCGGATCCTCGACGCGACCGGGGTCGTCCCGGCGGTGAACCAGATCGAGCTCCACCCCTTCCTCCAGCAGCGCGAGCTCCGGGCCTTCCACGCCGACAAGGGCATCGCCACGGAGTCCTGGAGCCCCCTCGCCCGAGCGCACCGCCTCGACAATCCCGTCCTCGTTGACCTCGCGAAGAAGCACGGCAAGACGCCTGCCCAGGTGGTCCTCCGCTGGCACCTGGACTCGGGCCTCGTCGCAATCCCCAAGTCGGCCCACGAGACCCGCATCCGCGAGAACCTCGACCTCTTCGACTTCCGCCTGGACGACGAGGACATGGCCCGGATGGAGACGCTGGACGAAGGCGGTCGCACGGGCATGGACCCGAACGCCTTCGACTGATCGCGCGGCTCGAATGAGCACGCGGCTCCACTGATCGCCCAGCTCGGCTGAACGCCCGGCTCGCCCGGCTGCTGGGCAGGGCCAAACGCCCCTATCGCCCGCCCCCCCGAACGACGTCCGCACGTCGTCACGGGACCCCTGCGCTCCGGCGACGCCCGATCGACTCCTGCCTCACAAACGTCACAAAGCGAACCCGGTTCCGACACCTCCCGCTCCTACGGTGCGCTCGCTCGCGATGCCGCGGGCCAGGAGGAACGAAACTTGGAATCGAGAAAGCCTTATCTGCGTGCGTCCGTCCCGCTGCTCGTCGCAGGCCTTGCGCTGCTCGTGGGCGCGAGGGCGCAGGCGGTCGAGTGCGCGTCGCTGCCCAACCCGGTGTACCTCGCCGGCTCGAGCGCCGTGAAGCCCGTGCTCAAGAAGGTGAGCCAGACCCTTTCGTCCCGCAACCCGTCCATCACGCTGGTCTACCAGTCCCTCGGTTCCTGCGCCGGCGTCGACGCGATCGTGAGCGGCACCAAGGTGACGGCCACGGCCAAGTACTGGGACGCCGCCGGCGCCGAGGTGGCCTGTGACCTCCCGGCCGAGGGCGCCAACATCGACATCGGCATCTCCGACGTCTACGCCCAGACCTGCAACTACGTCCTGGACACCAAGCAGCGCGACTTCCTCGGGCCCGTTCAGGTGATGACCTTCGTCGCCCCGGTCGCCTCGAGCGAGAGCTCCATCAGCGCCGCTGCCGCGTACGTGGCCCTGGGCTTCGGCGGCAAGAACCACGTGGTGGCCCCCTGGGACAACCCGGAGTTCTTCTTCATCCGCCCGGACTCCTCCGGCACCAAGAACATGATCGCCGAGGCCATCGGCCTCCCGGCCTCCAAGTGGCAGGGCAACGTGCAGTCCGGCAGCGGTGACGTGAACACCGCCGTGTCCAACTCGGTGCAGCCGAACAAGACCATCGGCATCCTCGCCGCCGACTTCGCCGACGCCAACCGCGACAAGCTGAAGATCCTCGCCTTCCAGGCCGACGGCGCCCAGCGCTGCGGCTACTACCCGGACTCGACCCCCAACCACTTCGACAAGATCAACGTCCGCGACGGCCGCTACGCCATCTGGGGCTCGGTCCACTTCCTGGCGAACACCGGGAGCGACGGTCACGCGGTGCCGGCCTCCGGCAACCCCGCCGGTGACGCCGTCCACACTGCAATTCGCTTCTTCAGCCACGAGGGTCTCTCGGTGGCGGAGAGCAAGGCGATGATCAAGGCCGAGGCCGACGCCTACACGGTGCCCCTCTGCGCGATGCGCGTGAAGCGGGAGAAGGAAGTGGGCGCGATGTCCCGCTTCGTTCCCGACGAGCCCTGCGGCTGCTACTTCGAGAGCCTCAAGGGCGCCACCACCTCCGAGTGCTCGGCTTGCGAGAGCGACGCCGACTGCTCCGGCTCCACCCCCACCTGCCGATACGGCTTCTGCGAGTCGCGATGAAGAACGCTCACCTGATGATGCTCCTGGTCGCCGCCCTCGGGCTCGGCGCCGTCGCCTGCGGCACCGACGATGCGAACCCCATTCTCCCGGGCACCGGCGGGACCGGCGGTGGAAACACCGGCGGAACCGGCGGAACCGGCGGCAAGGACGAGGGAACCGGTGGAACCGGTGGAACCGACGAGCCGTGTGTGAACGAGCAGACCACCTGTGACCAGTGCGTGAGCTGGGAGCAGAACCCCTACCTCGCCTGCTCGGAGTTCACCGCCGGCTGCGTCCCGTTCGACAACGCGGGCCGGGTGCCGGGCTACCCGAACTTCCCTCGGGTCCCCTGACGAACCGCCTCATTTCCCTGGGCAGACCAGGGCCGGCGCAAGGCGGGTAACCGCCTTGCGCTGGAGCGCCGAGGGCGCTCCCGGAAGACCTCGCCTGCCCAAAGGAGACGCACGAAGTGTCCCTCCCGCTCAAGAAGTGTCCCCTCCTCCTCCTCGCGGTGTTCGCCGCGTCTCCCGCAGCGGCGGAGCCTGCTTCTGCTTCCAACCTTCGCGTCGGCGGCTATCTCCAGTCCCAGTACGAGCACCACCAGGACTCGGAGGACCAGCTCGGCCAGGACGGCAAGCCCCTCAACTCCGACCGCTTCCTCGTTCGCCGGGCGCGTCTGCAGCTCGCGGGCGAATGGGACTGGGCCGGCGCAATCGTCGAGCTCGACGGGAACACGGCCTCCGGTGGCTTCCGCGCCGACCTCCACCGCGCCGAGGCCACGCTTCGCTACGTCCCCGAGGGCAGCAAAGCTCCCCTCCTCGACGCATCCATCGGCGCGATCACGATTCCCTTCGGCTTCGAGCTGGTCGAGTCCGACCGCATGCGCCCGTTCATGGAGCGCTCCCTCGTCGTCCGCTCGTTCTTCCCCGGCAGCGTCGACCTCGGCGCACGGGTCGGCGGCAAGCTCGACTGGTTCGACTGGAGCGTCGCGGTCATGAACGGCCAGCCCAAGGCGGGCTCCGTCGACTTCAGCGGCAGCGCCCCCGCCGCGGCGAAGGACCTCCTCATCCGCGTGGGCATGGACTCCGGCCCCGAGACGCCCTTCCGGATCTCGGGCCACGTCTCGACCCTCGCAGGAAAGGGCTTCCACGCCGGCTCCCCCGCCACCAAGGCGCGCGTGGAGTGGCGAGACCTCAATGAGGACGGCATCGCCCAGCCCTACGAATACACCGCCATCCCCGGCCGCGCCGCGACGCCCTCCGAGACCTACGGGCGCTGGGCCGTCGGCGCCGACGTGCAGCTCGCCTACCGCACCGACCTCGGCAACACCCGCGTCCTCGGCGAGGCGATCCTCGGGCAGAACCTCGACCGGCTGCTCTTCGCCAACGACCCCGTGGTCACCGGCCTCGACGCCCGCGGGTTCGGCTACTACCTCGCCGTCATCCAGGACCTCGGCCGCTACGCCCTCGCCGGGCTCCGCTACGACTCCTACGACCCCGACGCGAACGTCTTCGACAACCGCAAGGGCAAGCTCGAGCCGGCGTCGATGCGCATCGACTCCATCGCGCCGATGGTCGGCCTCGTCCTCCCGGATGTCGCGAGCCTGACCTTCGAATACGACTTCGTTCGCAACAAGCTCGCGCGCGACGAGAGCGGGATGCCGACCAACCGCCCCAGCGACGCGTGGACCCTCCGTCTCCAGGTGCAGCTATGATCCGCCGAGCCTCCTTGGCTGTATTTCTCCTCGCGTTCGTCGGCTGCGGCGAGTTCGACGGGAGCGGTGCGGGCGAGCCGATCCGGGTCGCAGGCGCCCAGTTCGTGAAGGGCGAGCTCCCCGGCCTCCCCGCCGGCGAGGACGCCCCCGGCCTCCCTGAGGTCACCTCCTTCGACCTCGTCAATCCCACCGTGCTTCCGGGCCAGGCTCGGAAGGGCATGCAGGGGCGCGTCACGGCGACCGCCTCGGCCGTCGCCGTCCGCATGGAGGGCATGGGGAGCGGCTACTGGCTGGTCCCGGCGGGCGCACCGGATCCGCAGTACCCGGGCGAGCTCGGCTGGTCGATGAGCGCCGATTTCGCTCTCGAGATCCCCGCAGGCGCACACGTCCTGCAGGCGGTGGCCATCGACGAGCAGGGCCGGGCCGGAGCGCGGCACGAGCAAAACATCTGCGTCGCCTCGCGGATCCCGGACAACCTCCACGCCTGCAACCCCGACCGGGCACCGCCCGACGCCGTCGTCGTCCTGCGCTGGAACGTGGACGCGGATCTCGACCTCGAGGTCCTCACGCCCACCGGACGCCTGGTGACTCCGAAGTCGCCCCTGGTCGAGCCCGTTCCTCCGGGCGAGCGCCCTTCGGATACCGCCGCCGCCATCGACCGCGACTCCCTCTCGAGCTGCATGCCCGACGGCATCCGCCAGGAGAACCTCATCTTCTGGAAGAGGCCGCAGCACGGAACCCGCTTCCGGTTCTTCGCCAACCTCTTCGACTCCTGCGGCCAGTCCGGCGTCGCCTTCAACCTCACCGTCTACGAGGCCGTCGGCGAAGGCGGCGAGCGCCACCTCGAACCCACCTTCACACAGAGCGGCACCCTGCGCTCCTTCGACGAGACCGGCGTCGCCGGCAAGGGCCGCCTCCTCGTCGACTATCCCTTCTGAAAGGAGAACCTCCGATGCTCGTGGAAAATCTGCTCAAGCTTGCGCTTCTCGGCAGCACCTGGGTCATGTATCTGCTCCTGATTCTCTCCGTGTTCTCCATCGGCGCCATCGCGGAGCGCTGGTGGTTCTTCCGCCGCGGCAGCCGCGGAGTGGACGAGCTCCGCGACCGGCTCGCACAGCTCGTCGCCCGTCGGGACGTGGCCGGCGCCCGCGCGCTCCTCTCCTCGAGCCCCTCCACCGAGGCCCGCGTGCTCGCGCCGGCCCTCGACATGCTCGCCGGCGGTCCCGGCGCCCTGGCCGACGCCATCGACAGCGAGCTCGGCCGCAGGCGCAAGGAGCTCGAGCGCGGCATGAACTTCCTCGGAACGGTGGGCAGCAACGCCCCCTTCATCGGCCTCTTCGGCACGGTGATCGGCGTGATCGAGGCCTTCGCCCACCTGGGCGCGGGCCAGAACGACGCTGCGATGGCGAACGTGATGGCGGGCATCGCCGAGGCCCTCGTGGCCACGGGCGTCGGCCTCTTCGTCGCCATCCCGGCGGTGGTCGGCTTCAACTGGTTCCAGAAGAAGATCTCGAGTGTGGAGGACAACCTCGGCTCCATCTCGAAGCAGCTCTCCGCCGTCCTCCAGACCCACCCCGCGCGCATGTCGGACGAGCCGCGGAGCCCGTCTGTCGCCGCCGCCTGATCGGAGGGTTCCATGGGTGCATCTGTCGGATCGTCCCGCGGCAAGCGCGGGGGAATCGTGGGAATCAACATCACGCCGATGGTCGACGTGGTGCTGGTGCTCCTCGTCATCATGATGGTCTCGTCGACGTACATCGTGTCGCAGTCGCTCAAGGTCGAGCTGCCGAAGAGCGCGAGCTCCGACGCCGCCGTGTCGGCGCCGACGATGGTGACCGTCACGAAGGACGGTGCCTACCTCTTCAACCAGGAGCCCGCCGAGTCCGACGAGGCGCTCTCGTCGCTCTTCCGCAGGGCATTCGCCGAAAATCCAGACACGAACCTCGTGGTCACCGCGGACACCGCGGCCCTGCACGGCAAGGTGATCCACGCGATCGACCTCGCCCGCCAGGCTGGGATCACCAAGTTCGCCATCAGCGTGTCGCGAGACTAGAATGACCTCCCGCTCGGTTCGCGTAGGCGTCTTCGGCGCCAGCCTCGCGGTCCACGCCCTTCTCGGCTTCGCGGCGCTCGTCGTCCCCGACAGGAAGAAGGATCCGCCGCCGATCCCGATGGTACTGGCGGACGTCGTGGCGCCCGAGGCCCCGCCTCCACCTCCTCCTCCGCCGCCCCCGCCGACCCCGGAGCCCCCGGCTCCGAAGGCGGCGCCGGCCCCAGCACCGAAACCTGCGCCGGCGCCCAAGGCGCCTCCCGCTGCGCCCCCTCCGCCGGCAGCCGAGGCTCCCGCGGCGGCGCCCGCCTTCGCCGACCTCGGCCTCACCATGGGCAACGGCTCCGGCCCCGGCGGCGTCGCGGTCCCGACCGGCGGCGGCGGTCCCCAGAGGCCTCGCCAGGAGGCTCCGACCCGCAAGGTCGCCGCCCTCTCGCCTCCGAAGGACGCGTGCACCGAGACACCCACGAAGCCGAAGCCGAAGAAGACGGTGCAGCCCGTCTACACGGCGGAGGCCGAGCGGGCCGAGATCGAGGGCGCCGTCCGCATCGAGGTCGTCGTGGACGAGGTGGGCCAGGTCGTCGAAGCCCACGTCCGTCAGGGCCTCGGCTTCGGCCTCGACGAGTCGGCCCTCGCCGCCGCGCGCCAGTTCGTCTTCCAGCCCTCCACCGCGTGTGGCCGCGCAGTCTCCGGCCGCGTGACCTTCAACCTCCGCTTCGCCCCGGCGGGCAGCTAAGGGCCATGACTCCCGACTCGTCTCGCATCCCGCATCCCGGCTCCCATCGCCTCGGTCGTCTCGCGCCGGCGCTGGCCTCGCTCTCGCTGCTTCTCGGCGTGTTTGCGCCTGACACTTCATTTGCCGACCCAACCGAGAACACGCTCGTCCCGCCGACGCTGACCCACTTCGTCGAGGCGGACTTCCCCGAATCCGAGGCCAACTCCGGCGAGGGCGCCTCCGTGGTGCTCCTGCTCTCGATCTCCGCCACCGGCGAGGTGGTGCAGGCCGAGGTGGCGGAATCCGGCGGCGAGGCCTTCGACGCCGCCGCCCTCGAGGCCGCGCGCCAGTTCGTCTTCGAGCCGGCGACGTCGAACGGCACGCCGATCCCCGTGCGGATCGGCTACCGCTACGACTTCGTCTGGAAGCCCAAGCTCGAGAGGAAGGAGACCGCCGACTTCGAAGGCCTGGTCCGCGACCGCGCCACCAAGGTGCCCGTCGCCGGCGTCACCATCTCCCTCGGCTCCGGCGAGACGACCGTCACCGCCGACGACGGCACCTTCCGCTTCGACGACATTCAGCCCGGCGTGTGGAGCGTCTCGCTCTCCGGCGACAAGCTCGTCACCGTGTCCACCGAGGAGGCCTTCGAGGCGAGCCATCTCGTCGAGGCCACCTACGAGGTCGAGCTCGCCAGCGAGGACGACGAGGACGGCGTCGACTTCGAGATCGTGGTCTCGATCCCCAAGGTGAAGAAGCAGGTGGTCTCCACCGAGATCCTCGCCGACGAGGGACGCAAGGTCCCCGGCACCCAGGGCGACGTGCTCAAGGTGGTCGAGAACATGCCCGGCGTCGCGCGTGCCGCCGCCGGCTCTGGCCAGCTCGTGGTCTGGGGCGCCTCGCCTCAGGACACCCGCGTCTACGCCGACGGCCTGCGCCTGCCGCGCCTCTACCACGACGGCGGCTACCGCTCCGTGATCCACTCCGACCTCGTCCGCTCGGTCGAGCTCATCCCCGGCGGCTACGGCCCCGCCTACGGCCGCGGCCTCGGCGGCATCGTCGCGGTGGAGCTCCGGGATCTCGACGAGGAGGGCGTCCACGGCAGCGCGGAGATCAACGCCATCGACGCGTCCCTCTCCACCCGCGCCGCCCTCTCCGACGATGTGCACATCGCCATCGCCGCCAGGCGCAGCCACCTCGACGGCGTCGTCGGGGGCGTCGCCCCTCTCGTGACCAAGGAGGACGTCTCCTCGAACGTGCCCATCCCGCGCTTCTGGGACGGCCAGGCGCGCCTCGTCTGGCGCGCGTCCGCATCGGAGAAGGTCGAAGTCGGCGGCATGCTCTCCTCGGACCGGCTCGACCACAACCTGTCGAACCCCGACCCCGCCCTCGAGACCAGCCGGTCCACCTCCCTCGACTTCCAGCGCCTCTACGCCCGGTATGAGCGTCAGACACAGTCAGGAGCCAAGGTCTCGGTGACCGGCTCGGTCGGCGCCGACACCTCCTCGTTGGTCGAGCTCTACGGCGGGACGCCCATCGAGCTTCGTGAAGACTCGCGGATCTACGGCCTGCGCGCCACATGGCGCGGCCTGGTCGCGACCTCCATCACGGCGGAGCTCGGCGTCGACGGCGAGCTCGTCACCTCCACCCTGCGCCGCGCGGGCTCCATCGGCGCGCCGTCGCGCGAGGGAGATCCCACCGTCTTCGGCAGGCCGCCCCCCGCCCAGATCAACGCCGACACCTGGGAGACCATGGTGGGCAGCATCGCCCCCTTCGCGCAGCTCGACATCTCGCTCTTCGAGGGAGCCCTCCATGTGATGCCGGGCCTGCGCGCCGAGCCCTTCGTGGCCCAGACCTCGCGCAGCACGCCGAAGGTCGGAGAGCTCCCCGCGATCTCGATCATCCGCCAGGACGCGGTGATCGAGCCGCGACTCGCTGTGCGCTGGTCCATCACGCCCCGCATCGGCGCCAAGGCGGCCTTCGGCCTCTACCATCAGCCGCCCCAGGCGGACGACCTCTCCGCGGTCTTCGGCACGCCGACCCTCGGCATCTCCTCCGCCCGCCACGCCCTGCTGGGTGGCAGCTACCGGATCACCGATCTCCTGGAGCTGGAGGCCACGGGCTTCGTCAACACCTCGGACT
The DNA here is from genome assembly GCF_001263175.1 of Vulgatibacter incomptus. Taxonomy (GTDB): domain Bacteria; phylum Myxococcota; class Myxococcia; order Myxococcales; family Vulgatibacteraceae; genus Vulgatibacter; species Vulgatibacter incomptus. The sequence goes on from NZ_CP012332.1 coordinate 2,932,080, forward strand.
CCCTCGCCGTGCGCAGCCTCTCCGCGCAGCCGGCGCTTGCCGAGGCCCTCTCGCAGGATGGCAAGGGCCGCTCCTACGGCGGGCAGCTCATGCTCCGGCAGGATCGCGTGGGGCCCTTCTTCGGCTGGCTGAGCTACAGCCTCGTCCGCAGCGAGAGGCAGGATACGCCGGGCGGCCCGTGGCGGCCCTTCGACTACGACCAGCTCCACGTGCTCACCGCCGTGGGCTCCTTCGACCTCGGCGCTGGCGTCGAGCTCGGCGGACGCGTGCGGTTCGCCACCGGCTTCCCGCGCACGCCCGTCGTCGGCTCCTACTACGACGCTGCAACGGATCGGTACCAGCCGATCTTCGGCGAGCAGGGCTCGGTGCGCATTCCCTCCTTCTTCTCCGCGGATCTCCGGCTCTCGAAGCGGATCGAGCTGAACCCGAGCGAGCTCGAGCTCTACCTCGACGTGCAGAACCTGACGAACCACCGCAACGCGGAGGAGCTCGTCTACGACACCACGTTCGCCCAGCAGGACTACATCTCCGGATTCCCGATCCTCCCGATGGTGGGAGCAAGGTGGTCATGGTGAAGACGCGTTTCGCTCTCTGTGCCGTCGGCCTCCTCGCCGCGGCCTGCAGCCCCGATCTGAACGATCGGACCTCCATCCTCGACGGCCCCCGGGTGCTGGCCATCCGCTCGGAGCCCGCCGAGGCCAAGCCGGGGACGGTCGTGGCCTACCGGGCGCTGGTGGGCCAGGCCGGGTCGGACCCGTCGTGGGCCTTCTGTACCGCGCGGAAGCCCCTCGCCGAGCTCGGCCCGGTCAGCACCGAGTGCATGCAGGTCAGCGGCGAATCGCTCGTACCGTTCGGCGAAGGGTTCGCCGCGTCCGGCAAGCTCCCCGCCGACGGATGCCGGAACTTCGGCCCCGAGGCCCCGACCGCGAAGCCGGGTGAACCTCCCGGGCGGCCCGTCGATCCGGATGTGACGGGCGGCTTCCAGCAGCCGCTGCGCCTCCTCGTCGACACCCCGGAAGGCCCGCGCTTCTCCCTGGGCGGGACGCGGCTCTCGTGCGGCCTCGCCGGCGTCACGCCCGAGCAGCTCTCCGAGTTCCAGCACCGCTACGTGGCCAACGAGAACCCGGAGCTGGAGTCGGTCGCGGTGGTCGGCCGGGGCGAAGCCCTGAAGCCTGGAGACGGGAAGAACCAGGTGCGCCGTGGCGAAAAGCTCGCGCTGCGCGCGTCGTGGAAGAGCTGCGAGGCCCCGCCGTGCGCCGGCGCCGAGCCCTACGTGGTCTTCGATCCCGTGAGCCGCACGCTGGTCGACCGCAGGGAGTCGATCCGGGTCGCCTGGTTCGCCACCGCCGGCGCGTTCGAGCACGACCGGACCGGACGAGACGGCGAGGATCCCACGACCTTCGTCGACAACGCCTGGACCGCACCCGACGCAGCCGGCCCGGTGCAGCTCTGGGTGGTGATCCGCGACGACCGCGGCGGGGTCGGCTGGCTCGACTACCACCTCATGGTCGAGTGACCGCGAAGGCTCCGCGGAGCCGAAGGCGGAGCAGCGAAGCCGGAGGCGGAGCGAACGAAAGGAAGAGCGTCTCCGCGCGGAGCGCGGCTGAAGAAAACGGGCCCGCTTCAGGCGGGACCGATTTCTTCAAACGCTCTGTCACGACAATGTCACCCGTGCGCCTCCCGAATGACAGGGGAGGCTGAAGAAATGGAAACATGTCGAGGATCCTGATCGTCGAGGACGAAGCCGATCTCCAGCAGGTGCTCGAATACCATCTCCGTCGCCAGGGCTTCGAGACGCGCCTCGCGGCGAGGGGAGCCGAGGCCCTCCGCCTCGCCCGCAACGAGCCGCCCGACCTCGTGCTCCTGGACTGGATGCTCCCGGACCTCTCCGGGGCGGACGTCTGCCGCGAGCTCAAGCGGGGGAAGGACACGGCCCGGGTCGCGGTGGTGATGCTCTCCGCCCGGAACGAGGAGCACGACCGGATCACGGGCCTGGAGGTCGGCGCCGACGACTACGTCGGCAAGCCCTTCTCGCTGCGGGAGCTCACCCTGCGCATCCAGGCCATCCTTCGCCGGGGTGCCACCGACGCGCGGGACGACGCCGATCTCCTGGAGAACGGCTCCATCCTCCTCGACCGGCCCGGCCACCGCGTACAGGTTCATGGCAAGGACGTGCCGGTGACCGGCCTCGAGCTGCGGATCCTCGCCCTCCTCCTCGAGAGGCCGGGCCGCGTCCTCCGCAGGGAGCAGCTCCTCGCCACCGCGTGGGACGACACCGAGGACGTCTCCGAGCGGGCAATCGACGCCCATGTGAAGCGCCTGCGCGCCAAGCTCGGCCCCGCCAAGGAGCGCATCGAGACCGTGCGAGGCATCGGCTACCGTCTCCGCGACGACTGAGCTTGCCGGTCCGGGTGGAACTCGAGCGGGAAGACGACCCTCGAGACCGGGAGCTGGACGCGGCCCACGAGCTCCTCGCGGATCGCGACGTAGGCGTGGGGATTGCCGGCGCCGGAAAAGAACGAATACGGGCTGCGCAGCGACCCGACCTGCTCGTAGACGATCGCGTAGCCGGCCTTGCGCAACGCATCCCGCTTCGCCGCGTTCGTGTTCACGCCATAGACCACGTCCGGCGGAGCGATCCCGCAACGCTCGAGCACCTCGGGATGGGCGAGGAGCCAGCCTTCGGAGGGGCCCACGCCGAAGATCGATCGACCCAGGTTTCGCTCCGGGAGGCACCGCACCAGCGCGTCGTCCGTGAGGCCGTAGAGGTCGAGGAAGCGCACCTTGCCGTAGTGCGCCTGGAAGACGTGGAACGGGACCATCCCCGCCTGTCCCGACAGCAGGACGATGGGACGGTCCACCGTCGCGACGAGGCCGTCCAGCGCCGCCTGCACCGCCGGCGTCAACGACGAGTCGCGGAGGTGGGCGCGGTTGGCGAGCTCCGCCGCCACGAAGGGGAGCGGACCCCAGGCCTCCTCCAGCACGGCCCGCGTCCGGGCCAGCTCGAGGTGGGGCCGCCCCGTGTTCTCGTTGCCCCGTGCGAAGTCCACCGTGGCCCAGAGGCCGCTCCCCACCGCGACGACGACGATTCCGGCGCGAAGCGGGGCCCAGGGGAGGCGCTCGATGGCGAACGCAGCGAGCAGCGCGAGGAAGGGGACCACCGGGACCACGAAGCGTCCTGCCGGCATCTAGTCGCCTCCCGACACGAGGCAGAAGCCGATCCCCGCTGCGCCTGCCGCGCCTGCCAGGATCGCCGAGCCAGCGAGCGGCCGACGCCGGACGATCTCGACGGCGAGGAGCCCGATCCCCACGAGCGCCGCCGCCGGCATGAGCCAGCCGAGCTGCTTCGCGCTCGCGAGCAGGTAGCGCATCCCTCCGGCGACCTCGAAGCCGCCGGACTTCATGAGGGCCGGGTTCGGCGCCGGCACGCCGAAGAACGCCAGCCGGATGAGAACCAGGAGGACGGCGACGCCCAACGCGAGACCGACGAGCTCGAGCGCGACCCGCCGTCGGGGAGAGCGCGAGACGAGCTCCACGACGGCGAGAGCGCCGGTGGCGCCGACGAGCAGGAGCGGCATCTCGGGGCGTGAAGCAGCTGCGCCCGCGAGGGCGAGGGCCACGAGGATCCGGGAGCGCAGCGAAGGCGCGTCCAGGAAGCGCTCCCCCAGCCCTGCCACCACGAGCAGAAGGAGTGCCGTGAGCGAGGCCTCCATTCCGCTCGTGCTCCAATAGAGGAACGGGAGCGAGCACGCCGCGAGGAGGCCCGCGACGGGTCGCCGACGCGCGAGCAGCGCCACCACGGCGAGGCCGGCCCCAACCGAGACCGCCCATCCCAGCGTGGGCAAGGGGATGCCGGTCAGCGCGTAGAGGAGCCCGAGGACCAGCACGAGGGTCAGGCTGGAGCTCTGCTCCAGCGGAACGCCGTTGTACGAGAGGATCTGGCCCTTGGTCGCGAGCGTGTACGCGGACCAGTAGGTGATGTGGCTGTCGTCGTTTCCGGCGGAGCCGAACAGGACCAGCGCGAGACCGAGGAACCCGAGGCAGACGGCCGGCACGCCGAGCGCGGGCAAAATCCCACGGCCGGTGCTCGCAGCGGAACGTGACATGGGCCAACGTTCCCCGGTCGACAACGCCTTGTCCAGCGCGATCGGGCTCGGCCCGGCGGGCCGTGCGCTACTTCTTCACCACCGCGAAGCGGAAGTTCGGGTAGCCCGCCATGGCCGCGGTCTTCATGACCGGCGCCAGCAGCGTGAAGGGGGCGCTGCGATCCGCCAGGAGGAAGATCACGTCGTCGTCCTTCGAGAGGCCGGCGGTCTTCTCCAGCCGCGCCGCGCGGAGCGCGTTCAGCTTGTCGTAGATCGGCAGGAGCTTGTCGCCGTCGCGGGGGGCGTCGATCTGGCCGTCCACCACACGCGCCACCGGAATCCCCTCGATCAGGATCTCACTCGTAGTGATGGCGAGCGAGACAGATAGCTCGATCTCCTGCTTCGTCGTCGAGACCGGGAGCTGGAGCTTGTCGGCGCTCTTCACCTCCACCTCCTGGGCGGCGAAGCCGATCATCAGGAAGAAGAGGATGTTGGTGAGCACGTCGATGAGCGCCACCAGGTTCAGGGGAACGTCGAACTCGTTGTCGCTGCCGCCCGAAAAGGACATCGATCACTCCTACGGCATCGCCTACGGCGCGGTCTCGGCCTTGACCAGGTCCGCGACCACGACCTTGGGCATCAGGCGCAGCTTCTTGCCGTCCACGGTGCGCTCCCGTGCGGCGTCCATGATCCGGATGATCTCCTCGTAGACCGTGGTCTCGCTGGGGACGATCACCAGCGTGTCGGTCGCCGGGAAGTCGAGCTTGATCCGGTAGAGCGCCTCGCTCAGGGCCCCGTCGTCATAGGCGCCGTCCACCTTCGGCAGCGCCTTGCGGTGCGCGTCGAGCTTCGCCGCCTCGACCTTCTCGTTGGAGGCGGAGAGGCGGTACTCGCCTGGGAGCACGCGCAGGTTCACGGTCACCGCGTCGAGCTTCGGCTCCGCTCCGGGGCCGTCCGACTGCACGGGCACGGAGACCGCGATGTACGAGACCACGGCCGCACCGAACGCCGCGAGCAGGAAGAAGAGGATGTTGCTCATCACGTCCATGAGCGGCGTGAGGTTGAGATCGACGGAGATCTCGTCCGATCCCTCCCTGCCGAACAGGGACGATCCGCCGCCGAAGCCTCGCTTCCCGGACGGCCCCAAGACGCTCATGCTCAGGCGGCCTTGTCTTCGTGGGTGAGCGCCTGCCGCAGCAGGAGCGTGTCCACCAGACGGGCGGAGCCGAGCTCCATCTGCGCGATCACCTTGTTCTGCCGGCCCAGGATCATCATGTAGGCGGCGATGAGCACCACGGCGACCACGAGGCCGAAGTAGGTGTTGTAGAAGGCGATCGAGATGCCCTTCGAGAGCGCCGCCTGGCGCGCCGCGGCGTCGCCCTCGGACACGCCGCTGAAGGACTCGATCAGACCGCGGATCGTCCCGATGAGGCCGAGGAGCGTGGCCATGTTCGAGAGCTGGGGCATGTAGGCCGTGCCCTTGCGCACCTTGGGGATCACCTCGGTGGCTGCGGCCTCCACGGCGCGGCGGATCTCGCGCTCCGAGCGGTTGGCTCGGGAGATCGCAGCCTTGAAGATCGCGTGGAGCGGGTGATCCTTCGAGCTGCAGACCTGAATCGCCTTGGCGTAGCTGCCGGCCTCAACGAAGCCGATCACCTGCTGGAGCATGTCGTGGACGTTGCCGCCGTACTTCATCCAGAGGCTGTGGAAGCGCTGGGCGGAAAGGGCGATGCCCAGCAGCAGCACCAGCATGTTCGCGAACAGGAACGGTTCGCCGGACTTGATCAGCTCGAGCATCGCTCGCGGTCTCCTGGGAGAATCGTATGAAAATTATCGTAACTCTTTGATGGCTCCAATGTCAAAAGTTGTACGATGTCACCCATGAAATCTCGCACGCTCGCCCTTGGACTCCTTGCGCTGACCAACGTGGGCTGCGGCGGTTCGAGGCCCCCCGAAGCGATCCCGAACGACGGCGGCCCCGTCCGCGGCGCCTTCTTCCGGCCTCTGGACGCGAAGGACTCGCCCACCGCCAACCTCTTCGCCATCTGGGGCGACGGCGCGGGCTCCATCTGGGCCGCCGGCGAGGGCGGCCGGATCGCGAGGCTGCAGGACGGGGCCTGGGAGGCGATGGAGACGCCCGTCGATCGGGACCTGCGGAGCATCTGGGGCCGCGCGCCGGACGACGTCTACGCGGTGGGCGTGGGCGGCGCCATCCTCCACTTCCGGCCGGATCCCGACGAGGGCGGCGAGCCGGTCTGGGTGGCCGAGGCCGCCCCCGTGGAGGTCGACCTCAACGCGGTGGCCGGAGGCGGCGGCCGCATCTACGCCGCTGGCGCCGAAGGCACGATCCTCTCCCGCGACGAAGACGGCGTGTGGACCGTGGTTCCGCCCGTCACCTTCGAGACGATCAACGGCCTCATGGTGGACGGCAGTGGCCGCGGCCTCGCGGTGGGCAACCTCGGCCTCCTGCTGCGCGGCGACCAGGCCGGCGTCTGGCGGCGGCAGCGCCTCGACGGCATCAACCTCGCGCTGCGTGCGGTGTGGGGCCCGGACACCTCCAGCTTCTACGCCGTGGGCCTCGACGGAACGATCCTGCGCGGCAGCCCCGACGGCGACGTCGAGTCCATCCCCGGCGCGCCCAAGGTCTTCCTGCGCGACGTGCGCGGAACCTCCATGGGCGACGCCTGGGTTGTCGGCTGGGGCGGCACCGTGGTCCACCTGGACGGACGCCGCGCCGAGATCGTGGCGAACGTCACCGACTATCGCCTCGAAGGCGTCTGGGGCGGCTGGGAGCTCGACCCGGAGAGCGGCGAGGGCCTCGTGCGCTTCTACGTCGTCGGCGTCAATGGAACGGTGCTGGCCGGCCCCTGAGAGCGGCGGCGTTCAACCGCGTCATCCTCGGAGGGGACAGCCGGCAGACTGAGCGGCGGCGCGAGGACGAGCCCGCGCCTGCCGATCAATCCCCGAAGAGCAGCAGATCTCGCTGCTCGACCACCACCTCGCGGCCCTTCTTCGCGTTGGCGTCGTAGCGCACCGGGAAGGTCGCGACGCGCATGATGCCGACGCCGTCGGGGTGGTTGCTCGGCACCTCCGAGAGGAAGAGGTCGATGAAGTTCGTCCCCGCCTCGGTGCCGTCGTCGAGGGCGAGGGTCGGGAGCAGGCGGACGTTGCGCACGGAGAAGTCGAAGCACATGCGCTCGCTGCGGCGCAGGAGCACGTCGTCCCGGGTGGCCTGGAAGGGCAGGAGCTCGGCGTAGACCTCCGCCTCCACCTGCAGGGGCGCGTCGTCGGTTGCGGCGGCGGAGCGCAGCAGGTAGCGGCCGTCACCGGTGACGAGCACCGCCTCGCCGCGGCCGCGATCCATGCCGGTGCCAGCGACGTCCTCGGGAGCGCGCCAGGAGAGGCTGCCGGGGTTCTTCTTCGAGATGGGCTGGGTGGGATCGGCGGGCGGCTCCCAGAAGACGGTCGCCCTCCCCTGCGGCGTGTCGTCGGAGACGCCGAGGAGGGTGACGCCGGTGATGGCCCAAGGCTGCGAGGCCGAGACCACCGAGGTCTGCCGCTCGTTCTTCACCTCCATCCGATAGCCCAGCTCGGGACGGCGGTCCCGCGACATCGGATCGCGGTGCATCCGGTACTCGTCCACGTTCGCGATGCCGTCCGCGTCCGGGTCGTCCAGGGCGTCGTTGGCGATCAGGTTGGTGCCGTAGACCAGCTCGAGGAAGTCGGGGATCCCGTCGCCGTCGCTGTCGAAGAGGGTGCCCTCGCTCCGCAGCAGGGCCTCTTCACAATCCGTGAGACCGTCGCCGTCGCTGTCCCGATCGGGCGGGAAGGCGCTGGGGTTTCCGCTCCCCGGCAGCGGGCACTCCTTGGGCCAGTTGCCGTTCGGATCCGTGAGCTCGTTGCGCAGCGGGTCGAGGCCCTCGGAGCGCAGCAGGTGCTCCACCAAATCCGAGAGGTGGTCGCCGTCGGTGTCGCGGTTGGTCGGCGAGGTGCCGATCTCGAGCTCGACCCGATCGGGGAGGCCGTCGCCGTCGCTGTCGACCTCGACGCCGTCGGGCCCCGCGTGGGCGTTGCGGTTCGAGACGATGAGCTCGCGGCGGCGGAAGACCGCCTCGGTGCTGCGCAGGTTCACCGACGAGAAGAGGCAGCCCACGCCGCCGCTGCCGTCGGCGCAGAGGCCGGGCCCGGGGAAGCGGTAGATCGAGCCGCCGCCCACCCGGGTCATCTCGCCCAGCAGCGCGATCGCTTTGGCGTCGTCGACGCTCGGGGCGCGCTCCGCCGTCTCGGGATCCCGCTGGTAGACGGCGTGGAAGTGGATCTCCTGGACACCGCTCCGATCCGCGAACTCCCGCAGGTCGCCGACGAGCTTCGCGTACTGCGACCGCTCGCAATCCGGAGGCGTGGGCACCATGCCCGAGCAGAAGGCCTCCTCGTAGCGGCTCTTGCAGACGTCCCCGGTCAGCGCCGGACGCCGGCTGCCGCACCACTCCTGGCGCAGCGATACCGTGGGCGCGCCGTTGGTCATCAGCACCACGACGTACTTGGTACGCGAGCGCGTCCCGATCTTCGTCCGGAGGACGTCTCCCGTGATCACGCTGTGGGCGAGGGAGAGGGCCTCTGCCCAGTCGCGGCCGTTCGCGTTCGGGTTGGTGCACTGCACGCCGAGGACCGCGTCATCGAGGTCCCGCGTGAAGCCGTCTTGTGTCAGGTTCAGGAGCGAGCACGGCGGCCGGCTCGACGAGCTCCCCGTCCCGCTGGCCCGGCTCGAGTAGCGGATCACGCCGAAGCTCGTGTTCGGCCCAGCGTTCGTGCGGACCAGCCGCTCGATCGAAGCGCCGCGCTGGGCCACGTAGTCCGCGTCCGACACCGAGGTGTCCACGAGGAGGAGCACCTTCACCGGGAAGCCCAGCTCCGCCGGATCCGAGGTGCAGAGGCTCCCCTTCAGCTCGACCTCGTTGGGCTCCAGCTGGGGCGCCTGGCCGTAGAGCGCGGCGTCGGTGCAGCCGGCGGCGAGACCGAGGTTCAGCACGCAGAGGCCGAGAACGAAGAGGGCGCGCGACAGAGTCATCAGAATCCCGCCTCGAGCTTCGTCTCGAAGGCGCCCCGGATCGTGCGCTGGCTACCGTCGTCCATGAGGAAGCGCGCGTTGAAGCAGCCCGAGACGGTCTCTCCCTCGTTCAGCCCCGACTCGAAGGTGATCGCTCCGGCCTCCACCCGATCGGGGAAGTCCGTGGGCGGAGAGGTGACGCGGTAGACGGAGCCGTCCCGCAGCGGGAACGCCGCGCCGACGCGGAAGCCGCGCACGCCGGCAACCACCTTCGCGACGATGTTCTCGCCGTGGAAGTACTCGATGGTCACGACGTCGGCCTCGATCCTCCGGGCCCGGACGTCGTCGACCCGCAGGTCGTAGAGCTCGGAGACCGAGCCGGCGAGGCGGTTCGCGTCCTCACCGCAGGGGCCGGAGTCGCAGCCGGCGGCGAAGGCCAGCAGCCCCATCGCAAAAATCACTCTGAGAGTCACAGCGTCTCACCCCGCGCCAGCACCAGCCGGCGCCGCACGACCTGATCGATGGCGTCGAAGACCTGCTCCTGGAAGGCGACCGCCGGCCGCCCCTCGGAGTCGAAGACGAGGGAGGTGTAGAGGCCCTCCTGCTTCCCGGGATCGCTGCGGATCGTCGAGGTGATCCAGCTCTTCCCGTCCTTGATCGCGAAGCGCAGGGAGTCCTCCGACGCCTGGCAGTCGGCGCCCTGCTGCCCGGCGGCGCTGCATCGCTGGTAGGCGATGGCAGGGCGTCCGTCCGGGTCGAAGGCCAGCGACGGCGAGAGCCCCGTGCGCCCCTTCGCGTCCACGACCTCGGCCTGGGCCCACGCGCCCGCCTTGCGCTCGACGTACCGGACCCGGCCCTCCTTGGGCTCGTGCCAGGCGAGGCCGAGTCGATCGTCCACCGCGGCCAGGCCGATCCGCTCCGCGATCGGGCGCACGGGCACCACGCGCTCGCGCATCCACCCGCCGTTCTCGTAGTGAATCAACCAGATGCCGTCCGTGTACTCGTCGGTGGCGCCGATCCGGTGCTGGTCGTTGTAGTGGGCGATGTGGATCCCCTGGGCGTCGTCGACCACCAGCCGGGTGTTGCTCCCGCCACCGGAGACCGCCTCCGCCGTCACCTTGCGCCCCTGCCACCAGAGCTGGAGATCGCTCTTCTCCTCGGCGTCGACGCCGAAGGCGTAGTGGCCGTCGCGGTAGGCGAGCACCGGCTGACCGTCGGCGACGCCGAGCGCGGGCCACATCCCCACCAGCTCGCCCAGGTTGCAGGCGTTCTGGTAGTTCGCGCAGTGGGGCACGTCCTCCGGGAAGATCATCTCCGGGACGTTGCCGTCGGTGTCGATCACCTGCTGCGTCCAGCCGGAGGCCGAGCGCCGCGCGAGGACGGTGTTGGTGGCGCCGCAGCGGAACTCGCCGGTGGCGCCCATGCCCATGAACGCCACCATCGGCGTCCCGGCCGCGTCGAAGGCGAGGGAGACGCCCGTGGGCCGCCCCACGAGCTCGATCTCCGCGACCACCTCCTGCGCGAAGGAATCGCCCTGCTCCACGCCGTAGACGATCTCCCACGTGTCGGTGGGCGCGGGATCGCGCTGGGGGAGCTGGCACACGCCGGTGCGGCCCGTGCTCCGGAACCACGCCGCCGCGAGCCGGCCGTTCGGCGCCACGCGGAGCTCCGGCTGGTAGCCGGTGTTGTCCGCGCCGTCGGGGGCGCCGTCGAGGGTCCGGAAGGTCCAGGTCACCCCGCCTCCGCCGCTCCCTCCGGCGCCGCCGCTTCCACCGGTGCCGTCGTCGACGATGACGACGGGCCTCTTGTCGCCGTCGCACGCTGCGGCCAGCAGCGCCGCAGCCAGGATCAGGATCCGCAGGTACACAGGCCGCTCCTCTCGTGCGGGACCGGGCAGGACTGGGGGCAGCCGGGCGTCACGGTGGCGGTGAGCTTCCACGTGTAGCAGTGGCTCCCGTCCGCATCCCAGTCGTCGAGGCCCGAGTCGTAGACCACCACGTGGTAGTCGCCTTCGTCGTTGGCGTTGTAGACGTTGCACTCCACCGCGCGGTTCCCCACGCAGGCGTTGTCGCCGAAGATCTTGTCACCGCCGCGCTGCGACTCGAGGAACGACGAGCGGGGGCGCATGTCGTTCCCCACGATGAACCAGGCGAGATCCATGGCGCCGCCGGCCGGGCGATCCACCTCGAGGACCATGCCGCAGTTCACCTTGCGCCTGGCCTCGTCGGTCTCGTCGGGGTCCACGCAGGGGTTGCCTCCCGCCACGCGGAACACGTCCACGTCCGCGGTGAAGCCGATGCAGCCGTGGCCGCTCGCCACCCGGGCGACGACCACCTCCTCCATCACGGGCTCGCCGGTGTCATCGTCGAGCACGGGTTCACCGCTCACCGGATCGAGCGCGGGAGCCAGCTCCTTCACGTCCTCCCACGGCGCGGGCGTGGCGAGGTCGCGACCTCGGACGAGCGCCTCCGAGAGCTGCGCCACGTCGGTGTACGGGAGGTAGAAGTTGTTCAGCCTTCCGCCGACCTCGTTGGGATCGGGATCCTCGCGGAGCGTGGCCCGGATCCGGTAGGTGCCGGCGGACCAGTCGTCGTCGCGGAAGTCGTGCACCAGCACATAGACGGGGCCGCGCAGCACGGGCTGCGCGAAGCGGATCTGCTGGGACGAGCCGGGAGCGGCGATCACGCCGTACTGGACGACGCCGCAGCGCCCGCCGTCGCTCTCGGGCACGCAGACGGCGCCGCCGACGCAGGCGTTCACGCCCCCTCCGGCGTTCTGGCACTGGAAGGCGGGGCAGTCGAGATCCCCTCCGCAGCTCGACGCGCACCGCGCCCCTTCCGGCGTGTCGCGGCAGACGCCCGATGGGCACTTCGCGCCGCCTTCGCACGAGCGGGTGGTGAGCAGGTAGTCGCAGGAATCGCCTTCCGAGCAGGGCGAGGCCTCGTGGCCGTAGACGAGGTTCACCGCGAGGTCGAAGTCGCAGTCGTCGCAGGTGACCTCCACGTCGAGGATCTCGCCCGCCACCGCGTCCACCCGGAACCAGTCGAGGTCGCCGGGAGAGAAGATCGAGCCCCGGCTCTCTCCGCCGCGGCCGAGGGAGGTCGCCGTCGCCGGCGTGTCATTGCGGCCGCCGCGATCGTTGGCGTCGATCTCGTCCTCGAAGGTGGCCTCGAGGCTGTAGAGCACCGCCGGATCGGCCACCTTGCCGTCCAGGTCCTCGACCACCACGCAGACCTCGCCGGCCCCCGGCACCGCCCGGCGCATGGAGATCTCGTTGGCCGTGCCGCGGCGCGGGTTGGAGCGGGTGGAGAGCGCCCTCCCCTGCGCGTCGTAGAGCGTGGCCTTCAGCGCCACCTGGGTCGCCTCGGAGCGCAGGCGCACGGTGACGATCTGCGAGGCGGCAACCGGGAAGACGAAGGCGTCGCGGTCGCCCTCGAAGGAGATCGCTCCCTTCGCGCTGCCGGAGAGCCTCGTGGCCTGGGCGCAGCTCTCGTTGGGCTCGTTCAGGTCGGGATCGGCCTCTGCCGTGATCCGCAGCGACCAGGCGTTGGCGGCGTCCTCCGCCACATCGGCGGCGTCGTGGATGCGCACGACATACGTGCCGCCGGCGAGGCCCAGGTAGTGGCGCTTGTGCAGCGACGAGCGGCGGTCGGCGGCGTCGGAATTTGCGCCGGAGGCCACCGGCTTCGTCGGCTCGTCGGCGAGATAGAGCTCGTAGGCGAGGGACACGGGGCTGCGCGCGCCCTCGGAGTAGCCGAGCTCCACGGTCACAAGGGGCTGTCCCGGCGGGACCACGAAGCGAAACCAGTCGCTGTCGCGGCGGGGACAGACGTGGCCCTTCGTCGACTCACCGAGCTCGATCGGCAGCGCCGAGGCCGGGTCGCGGCTCGCGCCGATCGTGCAGCGGATCCGCCCGTCCGAACCGCCGGTTCCAGGATCCTCGTTGCCTCCCGCCGGCTCCTTCCCGCCGTCGCACGCGGCGAGAGCAAGCAGCAGGAGCGACGCGATCGTCATGTTGCGCAAGGAAATACCTCTCACGGCGTCACGCAGTCCCGCGACGGATCGAAGCGCGAGTCGTCACCCACGACGCCCGCTCTCTTGAAGTCCTCTTCCTGGAGCTCCACCCGCCCGCTCGCCGGGATCTTCACGTCCTCGGGGAGCAGGTAGCGCACGCGCACGCACGCCATGCGGAACTCGCCGTAGTCGTGCGGGGCATCGGCGGGCGACTGGGCCAGCACGAGGTGGATCTCGTTCCAGCCGCGCTCGGCCCCCGGGAGCGCCAGGGTCGGCACCAGCGAGATGTTCGAGACGGAGAAGTCGTAGCAGACCCGGCTGTCGCGGATCTCCCTGCGCCGGAGGTCGTAGCGGTAACGCAGGAACGCGGCGTCTTCGTTGTCGGGGCGGTTCGGATCCGTGTGATCCCGCACCTCGTCGCCGTTCGTCCGGCCGTCGCGATCGAGGTCCGCGAGCAGATCGTCCGAGACCGGGCTCGTGCCGGCCCGCACCTCGATCCAGTCGGGGATACCGTCGGCGTCCGTGTCGAAGAGGCGCGGGTTCGTACCGAGGAAGCGCTCTTCGCAGTTCAGCAGGCCATCGCCGTCGTCGTCCCGGCGGTTGTAGTCGTCGTCCTCCGTCACCGCGCAGTCCGCGTCCGAAGGGTCCAGGGGATCGAAGCCGGCGTTGCGGAGCCTGTGCTCCAGGAAATCGCTGAAGCCGTCACCGTCCGTGTCCCGCAGCGTGGGATCGGTGCCGATGAGCTCCTCCTCCACGTCGCTGAGGCCGTCGCCGTCCGAGTCCACCGCGAGCTGCACGTCGCGGATCGGCAGCGCGTTGATGTTCGACGCCATGAAGCGCTTCAGCGTGAAGAGCCGGCGGAAAGAGGTGAAGTCCACGTCGAGGAAGTCGAGCTTCTCGCCGTTGGCGATGTGCCGGAACGTGCCCGCGCCCACCCGCGCCATCTCGCGCAACAGAGCCTCCGGCTCCCGCTGCAGCCAGGCCGGCGTACGGCCCGACAGATACACCGTGTGAAGGCGGAGCTCCGCCAGCCGGCGCTCACGCTCCAGGTCGTGGATCTTCTTCACCTGCCGCATCAGGTCGTCGGCGGGGACGTAGGGATCCGGCATGCCGTCGGAGAGGAAGATCACCACGTACTTCGAGCGGGCCCGGAGCTTCTCGTCGGCCTGCTTGGTGTCGGTGAGGATCGTCTGGTACGCGAGGTCGAGGGCCGCCTCGTAGTCGGTCTTGCCGCCGGCGAAGTTGAGGTCGGCGGCGACCGCCATCAGCCACGCCACCTCCTCCGTCTCCACGTTGCGGCGGAAGCCCTGGGTGGTGTCGCCCACCGTGCCGTTGAAGGTGATGATCCCGAGCTCCACGCCGGGGACGCCGGCGTATGCCCGGATCACCTCGAGCACCGAGTGCATCCTCGCCGACTCGCCGTTCTGAAGCGGATCCGGCGGGTCGGTCACGTCCATCGACTGGGACGTGTCCACCACGAAGAGGATCTTCACCGGGAACTCGACCGCGAGGGGATCCTCCGTGCAGAAGGAGCCCGCCACGGTGAGCTTGTTGTCAATCGGTCGCTTGCCGGGCGGAGGCAGCCCGACGAGATCGCTACGGGTGCACGAGCCGAACAGGCCGAGGGCTCCCGAGAGCAGGGCGAGGGCGAGGACGCGGGCCTTCATACGATCTGCATCATATCAAACGAATCCAAATTTCCGTAAGAACGAAGAAGGCGGCCCGCAACTCCGCCTCAGTAGGCCCCCGGGGCTCGGCGCTACTCGGCGCCCACGCACCGAACCTCGCGGTCGACGTCCAGGGGATCCACGAAGTCGGCGTCGGTGAGCTTCACCACGCCGCCTGCGGGCTTCTTGAGGAAGGGCTCGACGTAGCGGGCCTCGACGCAGGCCGTCCGCATGGTCCCGAAATCGCGGGGATCGTTCGGCGGCCCGTCGAGGAAGTGGAGCCGGATCCGGTTCTTTCCACGCCGCTCGGCCGTCGCCGCCTTCGTGGTCACCAGGGTCACGTTCTCCACCCGGAACGAATAGCAGACGCTCCCGTCGGGGTTCTCCTTCTCCTCCCGGATGTCGTAGCGGTAGTGCGGCAGCGGGCTCCCGGATGGCTCGCGAAGCAACGGGGAGCCGTTCGCCAGGATCGCGTCGATGTTGCGGACGCCGCTCGAGGCCAGGTCCCCGTAGGCGTCCGTCGGATCCAGGGGATCGAGGCCGTAGCGGAACTCGATCCCGTCGGGGATCCCATCGCCGTCGGTGTCGAACGCGTCCGGCCTGGTTCCGAGGATTTCCTCCTCGCAGTCAAGGAGCCCGTCACCGTCGGTGTCGAGGCCCGGCGCGAAGCAGGGCACCTCCGCGGGAACCAGCGGGTCGAAGCCGGCGTGCCGCATCCGATGCTCGAAGAGGTCGGAGTAGCCGTCGCCGTCCGAGTCGACGCCCAGGCCGTACGCGCACGAAGGTCCCGCGGCGTCGTAGGGGCACATGCCGAGGGCGAGCTCCTGATCGTCGGCGATCCCGTCTCCGTCGCTGTCCACCCGGAGCACGCCGGAGAGCGTCTCGGCGTTCTCGTTGAAAGCGAAGAGGTTCTTCAGCCGGTAGGGCTTCTTCACCGAGGTGTAGTTGATGTTCAGGAACGTGATCGACCCACCCGAGGTGAACTCGGTGAAGGTGCCGCCGCCGGCGTCCTTCATCTTCTTCATCAGGTCGATTCCGGCGTCGCGGTCCAGCCGGAAGGCGTCCTTGAAGGGACCGTCCATCACGTTGGGATCGAAGAGGAAGCCGGTGTGGAAGCGGAGCTCGCTCACCTGGAAGAGCTCCTGGAGCTCCATGATCTCCTGCACGCGGCCGATGATCTGGTCGTCGGTGTTGTAGTCCTTGCCCGCCTCCAGATCGGCGAAGAACGCCTGGAAGTCCGCGTCCGAGTAGCCCGGCGGCGGGTTGACGAGATCCGGCCACCGCTCCCGCGGGATGTCGCAGACGAAGGGCTGCTCCGCCGCCCGGGAGGGATCCGCGAAGCACTGGGGATCGGGGTTCCCGTCGCTGAAGAAGATCACGACGTACTTCGAGCGGGCGCGCTCCTCGGGGCTGCTCCGCGACATGTCGCGGAAGAGCATCGAGTACGCGCCGGCCAGCGCGCCCTGGTAGTCGGTGGCGAGATCCGGCGCACGCAGCCGCGTGTCGATCGCGGCGAGATCCGGTGAGGCCGTAAAACCCGGCGCGCCGGTCTCGTCGCGCGTCAGCGCCTCCGTGCGGGAGTCGAAGGCGATCACGCCGAACTTCACCGAGGGGTTGCCGCGGTAGCGATCGATCACCTGGAAGACCGCCCGCGCCGCCTGCGACTCGCGATCCGTGATCGCCATCGAGTTCGAGGTGTCGATGACGAACAGGATCTTCACCGGGAAGAGCTCATCGCGAGGCGTCCGCGTACAGACCTGGCCCTCGATCGCGAGCTTGTCGTCCACGGGCGCGGGCCCGGGAGGCTGCTGCGCCTCGAGCTTGGCCTTGGTGCAGGCACCCGCGAAGAGCAGGAGGGCGAGGAGGGACAGGGAGCGCAGGCTCATGGTGCGGATCGCCGAGGGGCCCGGATGCAACGGACCCCGGATCGAGAGGAAGGGCGCTGGAACGAGTCGACCTCCACCCGCCGTTCGCGACGGGTGGAGGCCGGGCGCCCATGGGCGCCTTTCGAGTGGAGTCTTCCCGGGTCAGGCCTTCCGGCGACGCCGCAGGCCCAGGAGCGTCATCCCGAGGAGCGCAAGCCCGGCGGCCGAGGTCCCGCCGACGCCGGTGCTGCACGAGCTCTTCGCGCCGTTGGTCGACTCCGCGCCGAGGTTCAGCGTGATGTCGAACTTCGACACCTTGGGTGCGCCTGAGCCGAAGACGTCGTCATCACCCTGGAGCTCGCCCGTGAGCTCGAGCACGTAGGTGCCCGGGATGTCCGGGACGAGCTGCGGCCTGGCGGCGCCGTACGCGTACTCCCAGCCCTCGCCCGAAGCCGACACCGTGCCGACCCCGTTCTTCAGCTCCGCCCTGGAGCCCGAGGGCCGCTTCGCGATCCGCCACGTGTAGCGGATCTCCGTGTTCTTCCGGTTCGCCAGCAAGCGGAGCTCGAAAGTCTTCACCTCCTTGGCGCTCTCGCCCTTCTCCACGAAGCCGATGGCGAGGCCGCCCACGCGGAAGGTGTCCAGAGGGTCGAGGCAGTTCTTCTTGTTCGTCGGATCGAAGACGTAGCAGTAGCCCGTCGAGCAGGCGTCGCCGACGCCGTCGCGATCGCTGTCGAGCTGGTCGGGGTTGTGGACCTTCGGGCAGTTGTCCAGGTGGTTGAGGATCCCGTCGCCGTCCATGTCCGGGTCGCAGGCGTCGCCCACGCCGTCGCCGTCGATGTCGCTCTGGTCCGGGTTGTACGTGCCCGGGCAGTTGTCCAGGGCGTCGGGGATCCCGTCGCCGTCCTCGTCGTCATCGCAGCCCGCGCCGCTCGGGTTCGCGCGGCAGGCGGCGAGCCGCTCGGGGTTGCAGGCGTCGCCGAGCGTCGAGCCCGTCGTGTTCTTCTGCGACGGGTTGAAGACCGTCGGGCAGTTGTCGAGGGCGTTCGGGATCCCGTCGCCGTCGATGTCGTCGTCGCAGGCGTCGCCCACGCCGTCGCCGTCGAGGTCCGACTGATCCGGGTTCGCGACGAAGGGGCAGTTGTCGCAGGCGTCGCCGATCCCGTCCCCGTCGCTGTCGAGCTGATCGCGGTTCGCGATGAAGGGGCAGTTGTCGAAGTCGTCCTCGATGCCGTCGCCGTCGAAGTCGTCGGACGAGGAGTAGGTGTCGCCCATGTCCGTCATGTTGACGAGGATCGAGCAACCGCAGCCGCATCCGCAGCCGCCGCCGTCCTCCTTGGGCGTGCCACAGTTGCCGTTCTGGCACTCTCCGCCAGGCTCGCCGGCCATGGCGGGCGCAGCGCCCAGGAGAAGCGCGCTCGCCAGGAGCGCATGAGTCCACCGCAGCCGCTTCATCGGAACCTCCGTTCGGGTCTTGTCCACCCTACGACAGCTCGCGACGAGGTGCAAATTGTCTGAAAGCCAAACTCAACGAAAGCGCAACGGAGCTTCAGCCATGCAGGCGAGCCTGCCCGAGGGGCGAGGGCCGATATTCGACGCGTACGTGATCGTGGACTGGAGCGCGAACCAGAAGCCCAAGCGCGGGGCGGACAGCGTCTGGTGGGTCTGCGCGACCTGGCGCGACGGGACGCTCTCGATCGAGGAGGCTGTGAACCCCGCCACGCGGATGCTCGCGCGAGAGCAGCTCCGGGGGCGGCTGCAGAGGCTCGTCGACGAGGGCGCCAGCGTGCTCCTCGGCTTCGACTTCGCTTACGGCTATCCCGCCGGGCTCGCGAGTCGCCTCGGGCTCCCGGTGGACGAGCCCTGGCGCGCGATGTGGCGCGAGGTGGCGGGCGCGATCGACGACCGGCAGCAGGATCTCGGAGTCAACAACCGCTTCGAGGTCGCGGCCCGCATGAACCGCGCGCTCGGCGGGGGGCCGGGGCCGTTCTGGGGCTGCCCGCCTGGCGTGGAGATCGACGGGCTCACGCCGACCAAGCCCCCCGTCCCTGGAGCGTTCCGGAGCTCCGCGTGGTGGATCGGCGCGCCCGTGGCCCGAAGTCGGCCTTCCAGCTCGCCGGGGCGGGCTCGGTGGGCGGCCAGGTCTTGATGGGGCTCCCGGTCCTCGAGTGGCTGCGAAGCCATCCTGCTTTCGAGACGATCTCCGTCGTCTGGCCGTTCGAGACGGGACCGGCGCTTCCGCCGCGGGGGAGCGGCGCGCGGATCGTCCACGCCGAGGTCTACCCTTCGCTGGTGCAGCACCCGATCCCGGTGGGCTGGTGCAAGGACCAGGCACAGGTCGTTGCCCTCGCGCATCACCTGGCGCGGCTCGACGCGTCGAATGACCTCAAGGCGCTCTTTGCTGCGCCGGAGGGGCAGCCGCCCGAGGTCCTCGATGAGGAGGGCTGGATCCTCGGCGTCGAGTGAGGAGGTTGGTCGGCGGCGCAGCTGCGGAGCGGCTTTGCTTCGAAAAAGGTCGGATGGTAGGGTTGCACCTTCCACAAGGGGGTAACGATGCGTCTACGACTCTTGGGCGTAGGACTCGCCGTCTCGACCGGGCTGGCTCTCGCGGCAGGCTGCGGCGGCGACGAGCCAATCTCCGGGCTCTGCACCGTACTGCCGATCGAGTGCCCCGGCTCTGTCCAGCTCACGTTCGACCCGCCGCTCGCCGAGAAGGGCACCTACCACATCATCGTGGACCTCGACGCCGGGCAGATCAGCTGTATCGCGTCGATTCCTGCCTCTCCCGAGCACTGTTATTCGGTTCGATCAGGCGAGCCGATAGGGTCAGGGCGTGTCGAGCGTGACCCCGACAATGAAAACCTCATCACCGGATTCACCTTCGACGGCGCCCCGGATCGGTTCGAGGCTACGGTCGCCGCAGTGTTCGAGCTTCACGACGCCGAGGGCGGAAGGGGACTGCTCCAGATGAGCATCGGCCCCGAGACCGTAGAGCCCACCTACGCGCAAGGGCCTGACGGCTGTCCGCCCGCCGGCTGCTCGCCGGGTACCGCGATCATCCGAATTCCTCTCCATCCCGACCGGGGCTAGCGCTTCGGCGCGGAGCAGCGAGGCGCGTCCGAGCCGCCCGCGTCTCGGAGGAGCTGCTGGCCGCTCGGGATCCGGCCGCGGGCGAGCGAGACCTCTGCCCAGCACTGGAGCCAGGCCGGGTCCCACTGGACCGGCCCGACGCAGTCGCGCTGCCTGAGCTCCGCCCGCGCCGCGAGCTCTCGATCGACCTCCGCCGAGAACGCGGCCGCCAGGCGCTCTCCGAACCAGCGCTCGAACGTCCCGCGGTCCGGTGCCTCGAGCGGATCCGCCGCGAGGCCCGCTGGAGCGAAGCCGGGGTTCGAGGTGTCCTCGAGCTCCAGGGTCTCCTCCCAGGTGCTGCCGCCGATCGACGTGGAGAAGCTCGTCCACCACTTGTGGTGTTCGATCACGTAGCGGTGTTTCCCGTAGATGGTCTCCGAGACGGTGGGCTGCAATCGCGACATCTCCGACTCGGCAGATCGCAACGTCGATTGGCGATCGCTCAAGAGCCGGTCGAGAATCCTGGCCTCGTCGCAGAGCCGATCCTCGAGCGATCGCTCCGAGCTCCCGAGGCTCGTGCCCATGGAGTCGGACCTGGCGCGATCGCAGTGGGTCCGGGCGATCGCCGCCCGAGGCTCGAGCTCCGACACCGCGCGCTGGGCCTCCCGGCTCTTGCGGTCGGCGGTGATGTACGCGGGATTTGGCACGTCCACCGATCCGACTGCGTAGGAGATCGAGCGCTCCTCCTTCGTGACTTCGTGCTGCGTGCGCCCGAGCACGCCGCGGATCCCGACCTCCAGCACGGCCGACGAGCCGTCGACACAGCGCGCGCCAGACGAGAGAGAGGCACAGAGGTCCGCGGGTTGGATCCAGGCGCCGCCCACGTCCAAGCGGAGGCGCACGGGCAGCGTCGCGGCCTCGAGGAATCGGCTCCGCGCGTCTGCCTCCTGCGAGGGCACGCCCAGACACGAGGCCGCCGAGGCCAATGCGAGCTCGGCGCCCGGCGCTCCCTTCGCCGCAACGAGCAGCGAACCCAGGACCGAGGCCGCGCGGCGCTCCTCCGCCCGCACCAGCTCTCCGTAGCCGGGCCGATCCACCTGCCGCTCGATCCGCTGGAGGCAGCCCACCACCGGCACGACTTCCGAAGGCGCCGTCGCCCTCCCGCAGCCTTCGGCGTGGCGAGAGGCGGCACCGTCGACGAGCGCCAGCACCGAGGGATCGTCGGGGCGGAGATCCCGCGCAGCACGGAGCGCGTCCAGACACGACACGGCGTCGCCCGTCTCGCAGCCGGCAGTCGCCCTTTCGACCTCGCGCTCCACGGCGACGCGGGCGACGTCGTCTGCCTTTCGGCACGCCTCCCCGTCGTCCGGCCGCAGCCCGCAGGCCTCTCGGTATGCGACCGCCGCTCCGACGAGATCGTCGCGGGCGCTCGCCTCGTCGCCCCTGCGAATGGCTCGACCGAAGGCGGTGCTGCAGCCCGCGAGGACCAGCGCGGACGCTCCAAGGGCCGCCCAGACGCCCATCGACTTCATTCGACCTCCCCGACTCGATTCACACGCTCGAGCGACCGACGAGAGGATCCTGCCAGGGCTTCAGTTGATTTCGCGCAGGGTAACGAATCTTCACATCGACGCGCGGCGCTACAGCTCGCGGCGGCGGAAGGCGTCGGCCAGGTGCTCGGCCACCCGGAGCGCGTTGGCCTGGATGGTGAGGGTGGACGGCACCGAGCCGGAGGTCGGCATGAAGCCGCCGTCGACCACGTAGAGGTTGGGCACCTCGTGGGAGCGACAGTTGCGATCCAGGACGGACCTGGCGGGATCGGAGCCGAAGCGCAGCGCGCCGTGCTGCAGGACCCAGGTGATCCCGAGGCGGGAGCGGGTCCACACCCGGTCACAGCCCATCTCACGAAAGAGATCCTCCGCGCGGTCGGCGAGGAAGCCGGTGGCGAGGCCGTTGTTCGCGTGGTGGCGGACGGCGATCTTCGCCACCGGCAACCCATGGCGATCCCGCACGTCGGAGTCGGTCTCGACCCGCGACTCGGGGACCGGCACGAACTCCGCGAAGATCTCGGCGGCGAGCGTGCGGGAGTGGTGGAAGCGTCGATCCATCTCGGCCTTGAGCGCCCTGCCCCACAGCGGCAGGTCGGCGCTCATCGAGGCCATCTGGGCGTTGGCGATGGGGTTGGGCGGCACGAGATCGAAGCGGAGGGTGCCCGCCTTGGGGACGGGACCTCCTTCGAGCCGGTAGAAGTCCTGGACGCTGCGGCCCAGCCACATCGTGCGCCCCTCGAGGAGTCCGGGGATCCCCTTGCCGCCGCCGTCCTCGTGGAGCTCCGCGAGGACCGAAGCGTTGGCGGAGAAGCAGAGGTTCCTGCCCACCTGGCCGTTGCCGTTGGCGAGGCCGTCGGGAAAGCGCTTCGAGCGCGAGTTCAGGAGGAGCCTCGACGACTCGATGGTGGAGCAGGAGACCACCACCACCCGCGCGCGCTGCTCGTGGAGCTCGCCGCGCTCGTCGAGCCAGCGCACGCCGCGCACCTTGCCGTCGGAGCCAGCGACGACCTCGGTGGCCATCGCCCGCGGGACGATCGTGCAGCGGCCCGTGGCGAGGGCCTTCGGGATGAAGGTGGCGAGCACGCTGGACTTGGAGCCGTTCCAGCAGCCGAAGCTGCCGCAGTGGCCACAGAAGTTGCAGGGCGGCCTGCCGTCGTAGAGCTGGGACAGCACGGCCCGCGGCGTGTTGTACGGGTGCCAGCCCAGTCGCGCGGCCGCCGCGTCGAGGTGGAGCGCCAGCGGGTGATCGGGGAGCGGCGGCATCGGATACGGCGCGCTCCGCGGCGGCTCGAAGGGATTGCGGGCGCCGTCGCCGCTCACGCCGATGAGGCGCTCGGCGAGCTCGTACCAGGGCTCGAGCTCCTCGTAGGAGATCGGCCAGTCCTCCACGCTGCTGCCCTCGGGCCTGCCGTAGACGCTGCGCTGACGCAGGTCGTCCGGGTGCAGCCGGAGGAAGTAGCCGCTCATGTGCACGGTGCCGCCGCCGACGCAGTTGGCGATCCAGCCGTCGTCCGTGACGCGCCACTTCTCGCCCGGCGCGTCCTGCACCAGGTGGGGCTCGAGCGTCGGCGGCGGCACGAAGAGCCCGCCGCGGGTGACGGCGATCTCATCGTGCCGGGCGAAGTCGGCCAGCGTGAGGTGCGGGCCCTTCTCGAGGACGACGACGCGGGCGCCGGCCTTGGCGAGCCAGTACGCCAGCGTGCCGCCGCCGGCCCCCGAGCCGACGATGCAGACGTCGACCGCCTCGCTCATCGCGCGCCTCCCGCGCCCGCCGGTCGGCTCACGCCGGATGGTTTCCGAGCGGGAGCGATCGGGGTCGCGGGCCGGGCCGCGCCGGCTTCCTTCCGCTCTGACGCGACCGGCGTCGCGGAGCCTGCAGCGGGCGCTCCGACGACGCGGGCGGGCACCAGAGCACGCTCCGAGGTCGGCGCTGCGCCTGTCACCTGCCAGCCGACGCGGTTCCGATTCCCGCCGTAGCTCGGATCGCCGAGGAAGCCCTCGAGGGTGATCGAGATCAGGATCCGCAGGAACTGCTCGCCCTGCGCCGAGCCCCTCTGCGTCTCTTCGAGGACCCGATCCTGCTCGTCCTGCCCGAGGTCCACGAAGCGCGCCCCGGGGCGAAGCCTCGCCGCCCGGCGATCGAGGGCGAGGAGGCCGCCGACCACGCGCTTGCGGATCTCGCCGAGCTCGGGACGCCGGAGCTCGGAGGCGGCGAATTCGATGACACCAGCGTCCGCGGCCCCTGGCGATCCGGGCTCGCTCGGCAGGATGCGCTCGCATGAGGCGGCGAGGGCCGCGACCTGGTCGGCGCTCAAGGGCGGGCCGGGGAGCGGGTCCGGCGCTGGCTTCAGCTCGAGTGGAGCCGGCCCCGACTCGAGCCAGGCGCAGCGCTGGCTGGAGAGCGCGGCGCCGAAGATCGCGAGCTGCTGCAGGAACTCACGACGGCTCGTGCCGCCTTTTCGATGGCTCATCTCGCTCCTCCGGAAGCGGCACGCTGCCACGCATCGCCACGCGCCGCTAGAGCGTGTGAAGGAATCGGTCCCGCGGAGGCGGGCCCGATTCCTTCAGCCGCGCTACGCGCGGTCGCGCCCTTCCGTGGCTCCGCCTTTGGCTTCGCGTGCGCGGAAACGCTCTTCTTTTCGTCTGCTCCGCCTCCGGCTCCGCGGGGGCCGAACGCGAAGCTCATAGCGTCAGCAGATAGGCCACGAGATCGTCGCGCTCCTTTTCGGAGAGCGAGGCGGCCGCGGCGTGGACGCCGCTGGCGAGAGGCGGCTCGAGCACGCGCCTCAGCGCGAGCCCAGTCTGCGGGACGATCGCGTCTCCCTGCACCTCGAGGCCCGCCGCCCCGCTGGCCAGGAGGGGGAAGACGTCCCAGACGCCCACGAGGGAGACGGGCGGCCAGCCCGGATCCCGCGCCATGTCCTGGAGCTCGGGCCGCAGCGGCAGCGCGAGCGGCGTGCCGCGGTGGAGGCGGCCCCGGGTGGCCTCGTCCTGATCCGTGGTGAACTGGGGCGCTGGATGGCAGCTCCCGCAGCCGCTCGCCTCGAAGGCGCGAAGGCCCGCCACCGCGTCGCCTCGCCCGCCACCGGGGAGCTCGAGGTCCGTGGGGAGCTCGCCCTTCGGGCCGACGAAGGGGTTGGGGAGCGGCGTCAGCGTCTCGGTGTAGTGCGCAAGCGCCGCGATCTCGTTCGACGTCGGCTTCGGGTTCTGGAAGCGGTTGCGCGCCAGCACGTCGCGCGCCATGTGCCGCAAGGTCGGGAGCATCGACGGCGTGAAGTAGGGAGCGCTGTCACGCACGGTGCGAAGCGACGTGGACCGGTAGATCCGCATCGGCCGCCCCTTGGTGAAGAGCATGCCGCCGGTGTGGCCGTCCGGATGGCAGGCGTCGCAGCTCATCCGCGTCTTTCCCAGGTCGGTGTGATAGGCGATCTCACCGAGCCGACGCGACGGCTGCGCCTCCGTGCCGAAGAGCTGTATTCGCAGCCCGAGCTCGGGACGCCAGGGCGCGGAGACGTCGACCGCCTGGACGGCCCCGTCGAACCGGGCGAGCACCCAGAGCGTCCGGCGATCCTCGGAGAGCCGCAGCGCCACCGGTCCGCTGTGCAGCGACTCGGACGCCCTCCCCTCCACGCCGAAGTCCGCGCCGTCTCGAAGGCGGGGCGTGCGGACCGAGGGCGGGATCTCCAGCGAAGCGACGAAGGCCTCCCGCGAGTCCGCGTCGCCGGCGGCGAGCCTCGCGGCGTCGAGGATCTCCACGCGCCCGGTGGAGACGTCGGCGACGTAGAGGAAGCCGCGCTCGTCGTCGAGGGCCAGGCCCTCGGGCAGGCCCTGGCGGAGGGCGACGTGGCGCAGGAACCGCCCCTCGCGATCGACCACACCGATCCCGCCGTTCATGGTGACCTCCATGCGGTCGGGGTTCGGGCCGATGTTGGGCCCCACGCTGCTCACGAAGAAGACGCCGAGGCGATCGCTCGCGACCACGGCGCGGGGACGCTTCCCGCCCATCGCATGCAGCGCGTAGGTCTCGGTGTGCCCGCCCACGATCGGAGTGGTGGAGTCTGGTGATACTCGAAGTGTCCGGGCCTCCGACGGGAGCACCAGCGTCAGATCCTCGGTCGAGGCGTTCCCCACCAGCAGGCGGTCGCCCAGGAGCGCGAGCGGCCGCGGATCCACCGGGCTCTGGTAGCGCCCGATCACCCGGCCGCTCCCGAGATCCACGCGCAGCACGGACTCGCGGACGTGCTCCGTCACCCAGGCCTCGTCGCCCTCGACGATCACCTGCTGCAGGCCGGGGCTGAGGGGAATCGAGCGCTGGGGCCCGGCGGGATCTGCTGCGCTCACCAGGCGCAGCTCGCCCCCGTGCTCGCAGGCGATCACCAGGAGCTCGTCCCTCGATCGTTTCGCCAGCGATCGGGGCCCGTCGCAGGTGGGGACGCGCCGGACCTCGCCGGACGCCTCGACCACGAGGAGCTCATCGGTGGTGCGAGAGACGGCGAAGACGCGGCCCGCCGCCACCTCCAGGTCCAGGGGCGTGGGGAAGGCAGCGTCGTTCACCACCGTGAGGGGAGCCGAGCCGTCCGCGCCCTCGAGCCTCGCCTCGAAGACCGCGACGGCCTGAGCCGCCGGGATCTCGATCCCCGCGGGGATCACCGCGCCCAGGTGGCCTTCGTCCACCCAGCTCGTCTCGAGGCGCAGCTCGCCAATCGCGAGGCGAAGGCCCGGGCGTAGGGCCTCGCCGTAGATCATCACCGGATAGTCGGTCTGGTTGCTGATCAGCCTGGGGCCGACGGCGCGGAGCACCGCCGGCTCCCGCGCAGGTGTGCGCTGCAGCGCGAACGCGAGCGTCCCGACGGCGACGAGCGCCATCGCCCCGAGGCCAACCAGACGTCTACTGCTCACTTCCCAGCGCCCCCAAGCTTCTGTAGGGCCACCTGCGCCTCGTCGTAGCCGGGCTTCAGGCGGAGCGCCTCGGAGTAGGAGGCCTTCGCGGCGCCGAGGTCGCCCTTCTCCTCCAGGAGCTTGCCGAGCCAGAAATGCGCCTGCTCCATGGTCGGCTGCGCCGCCACCGCCGAGCGCAGCGAGTCGACCGCGGCGTCGACCATCCCCTTCTTGTAGAGGGCGAACGCCAGGTAGTAGTGGGCGGCGCCGAGCTCGGGCTTCTCGCGGATGGCCCGGCGGCACTCCGCGAGCGAGGCTTCGAGCTGGCCCTGCCGGTAGAGCACGGAGCAGAGCTCGGCCCGGATCTCGGCGTACGCGGGCTTCACCTCGAGGGCGTCGCGGTAGGCGCGCGCCGCCTCGGCGAAGCGGCCCTGCCGATCCCACGCGTCGCCCAGCTTGAAGAGCGCCTCCGGGCGCAGCTCCGGATCCTTCGCCGCAGCCGTGAACCACTCCACCGCGGCGTCGTACTTCTGTCGGCCGAGGCTCGCCTCGCCGAGACGGAACTGCGCCGGCGCATAGCCCTCTTCGGCGGCGACCGCCGCCTCGTACTCCTTGTATCCTTCCGGTGCACGGCCCCGAGCCACGAGGAGCTCGCCGAGGAAGAAGTGGGGCTCGGGATCGGCGGCGTCCAGCTTCAGGGACTCGCGGTAGCGCTTCTCCGCCTCCTCGGCCTCGCCCTGCTCCGCGAGGGCCTTGGCGAGGAAGAAATACGCCCGCGCGTCGTAGGGGTTCATCTCGATCGCCAGGCGGAGCTGGCGCACGGCGGCGCCGCCCTTGCCTTCGGCTGCCAACGCCAGCGCCGACTGCCGCATGGCCGCCGCGTCGCCGGGGCGCAGCCGGAGCACCTCCTGGTACTCGGCCTTCGCCAGCGCGATGTGCCCCTTGCGGAAGAGCGCGTCGCCGAGGGCGCGGTGCGCATCCGCCGACGCGGGCTCGAGCAGCACGGCGTCCTGGAGCGCGGAGATCGCGAGGTCGAGCTTCCCGTCGGCGAGGTAGGCGAGGCCCAGGTTGTACGCCGCCTGTGTGAAGCGGGGATCCAGCCGGAGCGCCGCCTGGAACGCGGCGATCATCGCGGGGATCTCCTTGCGCTTGCCGTGGATCACCCCGAGGTTGTTCTGCGCCCGCGGGTTCTCCGGACGGAGGGCGAGGGCCTTCTCGAAGGCCGTCACCGCGGCGTCCAGGTCGCCCCCGCGGAGGAGCGCCACGCCCTCGTTGTAGACGAAGTCGGAATCCGCGGGATCGAGCTTGGCGGCGCGGCGGTAGGCGGCGATCGCTTCGGCGTAGCGCCCCTGCTCCAGCATGAGGTTGCCGAGGTTGTTGTGGCTGGCCGCGTGGGAGGGATCGAGAGCGATCGCCTTGCGGTAGGCGGCGACCGCCTCTTCGACTGCGTGTCGACGCGCGTACGCCGCCGCGAGCTGCGACCAGGCCTCCACCTCGCCCGGGCGGAGCTCGGTGGCCTTGCGCAGCGCGGTCACCGCCTGGTGCAGGAGCCCCCCGCGGCGAGAGGCGATGCCCAGGTCGAGCCACGCCGTGTACCGCGAAGGCTCCAGCTCCGTGGCGCGCTTGAACTGCGCGAGGGCCTGGTCGAGCCTGCCGAGCTGGAAGTAGACGGCGCCGAGATCGATTCGCGCGTCCACGTCGGCCGGCGCGAGCTTGACCATCTGGTCGAATGCCGCCAGCGCGCAGTCCACGCGGCCGCCGGCGAAGCAGCGCTCGCCCAGGCGCCGCTGCAGCGCGGGATCGAGGGGCGCAGAGCGCACCGCGTCGAGGGCCTGGGCGATGGCCTGCTCCGAGCCGTCGGCCTCTGCAGCCGAACCCGCGATCGCCGCCTCCTTCTCCTCGCCACCTGCGGAGTGGACCTCGAGCGATTCCGCGTCGGTCCGGGCCGGCGCCTGCGAAACGGGCCCCGCCTTCGGGGCGGACGCCGCGCCGGCGCCGGGGCGGGCCGCCTTCGCGGCGACCGCGGGCTGCGGCGCCGCCGCGAGGAGGCACGCGCACGAGGCCGCCGCCAACCCCAATCGCCTCAGAGCGTATGAAGCGTGCTCAATCGGTCCAGAGGCCATGATCATGATCGCCCGTCCTGGTCACGTATTCGCGTCTGCTGTCGCGCCACTTCTCCAGCGCCTTCGCGGCCCGGGCCTCGGCGGCGTTCGCCCCCTCGGAGGCCGCCGCCAGCTCCTTCGCACAGGCTTCGTACTGCGCCTCGAAAGGCGGGACGTAGCCCTCCTTCACGGGGAAGCCGAAGCGCACGGCGAGCCGCGCCTTGGTGAGCTCGAAGGAGGTGCGCGCGCAGTAGACGCCGATCTCCGCCTCGTCCAGCCGGGCATCGGCGAGCCGCCGCTGCTCCTCGCGCCACGCGACCTTCGCCCGGGAAGGCTCCTTCGCCTTGCTCCGGTCCGCGGCGTCCTCCGTCTCCCCGAGCCGAGCCCGCGCACGGGCCAGCGCCTCCCGCGCGTCGTCCCGCCGATCGAGGGCGATGATCACCTCGTTCTCGGCCTCGTAGGCCCAGCGCCGCCCCTCCAGCGGCAGCTCGTCGCGGACCTCCTCGTCGACGCGAACCGACGGGATCCGCGCGGCGCTCGAGGCTCCGCAGCCCGCGGCGACGAGCGCCGCCACCAGCACGCGAGCCGCCGCTCCGGCCCGCCGCCTGCTCATCGAGTCCAACCGTCCTTCGACCGCAGCGTTTCGCATCACTTCACCTCCGCCACGGCGCCCGGAATCAGGCCCGGATCGTTCGCGAGGCGCGCCGCGCCCGCGCCCACCTTCGCGCTCTCCGCCTGGGCCTGCCGGTCGTAACCGTAGGCCCGGTAGAGGGCCGCCAGGTTCAGGCGGGCGCGGACGTTCGAGTCGTCCTTGTCGAGGGCCGCGCGGAAGGACTCGAAGGCCTCCTGCGGTCTGCCCAGCGCGTGCGCGATCACGCCGCGGAGGTTGAACGTCGCCGAGTCGGCGCCGCCCTCCGACGCCTTGTCCACCACGAGCCGCGCCTGGTAGGGGTCGCCCGCCCTGAGGTAGAGGGTGGCGAGCTCGCCGAGCGCCGCGTAGTCCTTGGAGTCCTTTGCGATCCGCGCCCGGATCTCGCCGGCCACGGCCATCGGGGGGCACCCCGACGCGCCGGCGCCTCGACGCGATCCTCGGCTTCGCCGGCCAGGGGCTTCCCGGACAGGCACGCCCGCGCCGCCGCCGTGAAGACCTTCAGCTCACCCGCCTTCGCCGCACAGGTCGAGATCGCCTCCTGCGACTTGGAGCGATAGTCCTCCGCACGGGAAGCGAGAGCGGCCCGATACCGGGCGCCTCCCGCCTCGTCCACGCCGGCGGGCAGCGGCGCCTTCTCGAGGAACGTCGCCGCGTCATCGTAGGCCATGGCGAGCCGTCCAAGGGCAGCGAGCGCCCACTGCGCGCTCTGCCGCTCGATGACGTCGACCATCGCGCCCTCGACGCGCGAGAGCGCCGCGAACTTCGCCTGGATCACCTGTGCGTCTGCGCCGCCGCCGAAGCGGATCGACGCGAACTGATCGTACGCCGGGGCGGCGAGGAGGTAGCGCGCTCCCGCCACCGCCTCGGCCTGCTCCGGATCCGCGGAGGAGATGGCTGCCGCGCGCTCGAAGTGCGAGGCCGCGTCGCCGCCCCGCCCGAGGCGCGCGAGGGCCTGGCCGAGGCGGAACTCGAGGCGAGCGCTCCCGACGCCGGCTGCCCGGGTCCTGCCGAGGACGTCCGCGCTTCCGGCCCAGTCTCCGCTCAGCTCCAGGAGCTCGGCGAAGGTCAGCGCGACCTCCTCGCGGGCAGCGTCCGACGCGGCGCCCGAGAGCACCGCCCCGAAGGCGCGCCGCGCACCCTGGCCGTCGCCCAGATACGCCATCAGCGTTCCGGCGGCGCGGAGCGTCGGCGTCCGAGCGGCCGGATCCTTCTGCCGCGCGGCGGCCTCGTCGAAGTAGCGCGCCGCGCGCTGGAAGTCCGCCGCCTGCACCGACATCTTGCCCAGGGAGGCGAGGACGTCCGGCGCCACCTCGGTGTCGGGGTAGTCGCGTAGGAGGCGCTCGCCGACCTCGACCACCTGCTCGAGGTCATCGGAGTTACGCGCGGTGATGAAGGCGTTCACGAGCGCCCGCTCGCCGATGCTGCTCCCCTGGTGGCTGGAGGCGAAGGCCATCAGGCCGTCCACCATCCCCTCGCCGCCCGAGCCCGCCGCGAGGGTCACGCCCTCGAGGGCCCTCGACTCGGCGCCGGAGGCCATCGCCATCAGGTCCGCCCGGACCTTCGGCGGGATCCGCTCGTTCGAGGCCATGCGCCGCGCGAGCACCACCAGGCCGCCGAAGTCCTCTCGGGACCGCAGCGAATCCAGCGCGAGCTCCGCCGCCGCCTCGCCCTCGGGCGACGACGGGTACTCCTCCACGAGGGCCGCGAAGAGCTCCGCGGCGTCGTCGTACCGCGCCTCGTCGTAGAAGGTGCGGGCGAGCTGGAACTTCACGCCGGCGCGGTCGGCGCCCCGAGGCCACGAGGCGAGGTAGACCCGTGCCGCCTTCCGGAGACCGGACCTCGCCTGCGCCTGCTCCAGCCGCGCGAGCTTGTGTGCCTGCTCCAGCGACTTCGCGTACGACGAGACGGCGTTCACCGTCGCCGACTGACGCTCGGCCTCCGGCGCGTCCTGCATCACGCGCTCCCAGGCCCGTCCGGCGAGGAGGCTCTGGCCCGCAGCCGTCCGGACCTCGGCGAGGTTCATGCGGATCTCGGCGGAGGCCGGCTGATCGGCGAAGAAGGCGAGGTAGGTGTCGTAGGCGTCGCCCACCCGGGCGAAGAGGGTCTCGTCGCGGTGATCCTTCGCCGCCTGGTGGCCCTTGGTCGCGAGATCCCGGGCGTAGGCCTCGAGCTCGACGCGCAGGTTCTCCTTCTCCTTCGCGCCGAGGCGCCAGTCGTAGCGCCGCGCAGCGTAGACGCCGCAGACCAGGCGCACGTCCTGCGCCACGAAGTCGAAGCGCTTCTCACGAAGCACGCCGTCGTAGAGGCGCTGGACCCACTCCACCGAGTCCTCGTCGTCCGCGCCCAGGGCCAGGAGCTCGCGGTAGACCTGTCCGGCGAGGGCGAACTCACCCTTCACGAACCACCGGCGCCCGAGCTTCGAGAGGGCCGCGAGGTAGGTCGTGCGGGAGTCCGCCAGGCGCCGGAAGTAGGCGAGCTGTTCCACCGGCTTCTTGTGCACCTCGGTGTAGGGGAAGACGAGGTCGATCAGCGCCTCCCGGCGCAGATCGATCCGCCGCGAGCCGCCCTCCTCGCCCTCGTCCAGGAGCTTCGTGATCGCCTCCTCGAAGAGCTTGAGCGCGCCCGCGTGGTCGAGGCGGTTGATCCGCACCCAGGCCAGCTTGTAGCGGGCCATCGCGTGGGTGCCCGACTCGGGCGACGCCAGGATCGACTGGTAGCTGCGCTCGGCGTCGTCGAGCTCGCTGCGGTCGAAGTGGTAATCGCCGAGCACCAGCAGCGCTTCGTTCCGATACCGGCTCTGGGGATGCTCGGTCGTGATTCGACGCAGGAACTCCCGCATCTTGTCGAACTCGCCGAGCTCCCGGTACTCGTGGGAGATGAAGAAGAGCACCTTGTCGCGATCGGCGAAGTCCGGGAACTCCTGCAGGATCCGCTCGTAGATCCCGACGGCACGCTCCTTGAGGAGGCGGGCCTGCACGGAGGTCACCGCCTTCTCGCGGCGCTTCTGCCCCTCGTAGGCGATGAAGTAGTGGTAGCGCGCCTCCTCGACGTGGAGCTCGGCGAGCCGCAGGTAGAGGTCGGGGAGGTAGGCCTGCCCGCGGGATCGGTCGATCTGATCCTTGGTGGACTGGATCGCGAAACGGACCTTGGTCACGTTCCGCTGCAGCCGCGCGATCTCGTCCTCGGGCGCCGGGGGCTGAACCACCCGCGTCGACGCGCAGCCCGACGCGCACAGGAGCAGCGCGGCGAGAGCCGAAAATCCAAATGCCCGCGACATCATTCGACGCACCGATTCTCGATGAGGAAACGCATGTCCGGCAGCTCGTCGCTCCAGAACTCGCCGTTGAAGCGGTAGAAGGTCGTGTCGCCGGTGCGGGGGATCACCTGCACCTCCGGGCGACGCCAGGCCTTCCCTTCCGAGTCGTTCACCCGCTTGTGGATCGAGACGCCGACCTCGTACTCGAGGAGGTTGGCCTGCTCTCGCGCCGCGAGGAGCCGCTCGGCCGCCTCGTCGGCGCCGCTGGCCAGCACCCGGGAGCGCTTCCACTCGAGCTTCGAGCCGACCTGGTCGTAGACGTGGTCGAGGTGCGCACGAAGCCCGCCTGCCACCATCCAACTCCCCTGCCTGCCGAGGAGCGCGCGCTCTTCGCGCACGGCGTCCGAGACCCGGAGCACCGAGCGGACGTTCGGGAGGATGGAAGCGGCCTGCGCCACCACCGCGATGCGACCGGGCTCGGTGCCGGCCTCCACCTCGGTGATCGCCTCGCCGAAGCGCTCGCGGAACTCGGCCGACGCGCGGCGCGCCGCCCGGAAGTGGCAGAAGCGCTGGTAGATCAGGCCCTTCAGCACGTAGGCGTCCGGGAGGAAGAGGTCCACGTTCGCCGGCGCGCCGAGGGCGAAGATGAGGCCCATCGCCTCGTGCAGCCGCCCCTCGCGGTAGTGCGCCCAGGCGCGCTCCAGGAGGACCTCTCCGCCGGGCACGTTGAGGGTGCCGCGAACGCGGCGGAAGGACGCCACCGCGTCCCCGATCCGCCCCGCCTCGAAGAGGAGTCGCCCCTGCACCAGCAGCGCCTCCTGCTCCACGTCGGGCTCCGGCGTCGCCGCCAGGATCGCGTCCACGAGCTCCAGCGCCTTCGCCGGCTCGTTCTCCCGCACCAGCGAGACCGCCCGGACGAGCTGCGCGCGCTGGCCGTACATGCCTTCCGGCCGGATCCGATCGAACTCGTAGTCCGTCCAGCGGCGGTTGCCGAGGCGCAGGTTCGCGAGGCCACGCTGGAAGTGGAGGAAGTCGGCGAGCTCCGGCGGCAGGTTCGCGAGGTCCGCGTCGGCGAGCACGCCGGCGAGCAGATCCTCCTCGAGGATCAGCCCGCGGCGCGAGAGCGCCTCCACGCCCGCGAGCGCCCGAGGGAGGAGCTGCGGCATGTTCCGCCGCCCGACCACGTCGAAATAGTGCGCCGCTGCCGCCTGATGGAAGCTGAGATGCGTGAGCGCGTCCGCGAGGGCGAGCTCCGCCGCCTCGCGCCGCTCCGCGGAGGCCGGGAACGTCGCCCACGCCTCGTGCGCGAAGCGGGCCGCCTCCTGCCAGTCGGGCTTGCTCGCCGCGGCGAGGGCCTTCTCGAGGAGCGACTCCGCGAAGGCCAGCCGCTGCTCCGCGGGGTTCTCGACGACGGCGTCACCGGGAGCATCCGGAGAATTCACCGGCTCCGGTTCGTCGGCGAGGAGCGGGATGGGCCAGGCCAGCGAGAGGAGCCCCGCGAGCGCGGCGATTCGTCTAGCGGACATTGAGGCTGATCCCGGTGGAGAAGAAGAGCTCGTTGCTCGTGCTCTTCACGTCCTTCGGCGACACGAAGTAGTAGTCGCGGGCGTCCAGGCGGAGCGACCAGGACTCCGAGAGGTAGAAGCGCAGGCCCAGGCCGACGTTGGCCCCGACGTAGGTGCCGGAGCTCTGGAGCTCGCCGTCGCTCTCGTAGCTCGCCACCGCCGGCCCCGCGGTGAAGAAGAGCTCGCCGTAGAGGAGGCTGCCGTTGAGCCAGGCGAGCTTGCCGTAGAGCGGCTTCACCACGAGGTTCGAGTTTCCGAGCCACTGGATCGTGGGGAAGCGGGTCGGCGTCACGCCCCAGTTCGACTCGAGCTCCCTGCGCAGATCCGTGTCCACGTTGAAGGAGTACGCGGCGTTGACGACCTCCCAGGCCCAGAGGTCGGAGAAGTGCAGCGTGTACGCGCCGGACGCCGTGTAGCCCTTGTAGAACGCGTCCATCGGCAGAGAGCCCGCGTTCACCGAGAACTCGTGGCTCGCCGTGTACTTGCGGTTCTGCACCGCGTAGAGCGCACCGCCCTCGTCGAGATCGTCTGCGTTCGCGGGTCCGCTCCAGACGACCGCGAGGAGCGCCGCGGCGACAGCCGCGACCGAGAATCGATTCATGCCAGTACGCACCTAGAACCCCTGCACGTTGAAGACGAACGGGAAGGTCACGGTCACCGAGCCGCCGGTGGGCTCAGGGAACCGCCACGACTTGATCACCTGGGCGACGCAGGTCGCGACCGCCTCGTTCGCGAGAGATGACGAGCGGACGCGGGTGGACTCAACCGCGCCGCTCGGAGCGATCACCCAGTCGAAGACCAGCTTCCCCTGGAGGCCCGGGTTCGAGATGAGCTGCCGCTCGTAGCAGCTCTGCACCCGGGCGATGCCTTCGTTGATCACCTTGGCGATGGCCTCGCGGCTCAAGGAGCCTCCGCTGGTACCCACGCTCCGAGGCGGCTGGCGCGCCACCGTGCCGCGCACCTGGCCCGTTCCGCCTCCGCCCGCGACCTTGCCGACGTTCGAGCCCGCCAGCAGCGTCGCCGCCGCGCGGGTCTCGCGACCGCCTCCTCCTCCGGCCGCCTTGCCGCCGCGGGAGAGGGTGACCTCGTCCCCGGGCACCTTGCCGATGGCGCCAGAGACCTGGAAGCTCGACGACGAGCCCGACGGCGCGCGGACCGCGGCGATGTTCGAAACCGCCGCAGCGACCTTCGACGGTCCAGGGGATCCGATCCCCTCCAGCGCAGCGAGGGCGCTGTCCGCCGCAGAGGGAGCCGGCGCCGCGGCCGGCGCGGCCCGCTGTCGTC
This sequence comes from Vulgatibacter incomptus, assembly GCF_001263175.1. Taxonomy (GTDB): domain Bacteria; phylum Myxococcota; class Myxococcia; order Myxococcales; family Vulgatibacteraceae; genus Vulgatibacter; species Vulgatibacter incomptus. The sequence continues at coordinate 2,967,114 of NZ_CP012332.1, forward strand.
CCGGAGAGGCCTTCGCCGGCCGGGGCGCCGCGGGTGCGGGCTTCTGCGGCTCCGGCGTGGGCTCCGGCGTCGCCTGAGGCTCCGGCGCCTGCACCTCGGCGATGGGCTCGGGGGGCTTCGGCGGCTCGGGCGGCTTCTCCATCTCGAGATCCTTGAGGGTGATCTCGGCGAACTGCGCCTGCTCCTCCATCACCAGGAGCTCGGGCGGGGCCAGGAGCGCCTGCACCCAGATCCCAATGAGCATCAGCGCGATCCCGGCAACGCCGACGACGCCGTAGCGCCGATCCTCCGGCGAGACGCGGAATGACCACTTCTTCGGCGGCGGCGCGGGGCTCCGCACCCATCGAACGTCGTAGGTCGCGCCGTCCAGCACGAGGCGGGCACTGTCGCCCTCCGCGAGCTCCACCGCGTAGATACGGCGCTTCTTGTGGTGGAGGTGGCCGTCGTCGCAGAAGCTCGCGAGGGAGACCGGTGCGCCGCCCAGGCGGAGCGTGCCCTCGTCACCCTCGCGGAAGAAGACGCGGATCCGTTGCTTCGCGAGGACCCGGAACATCTGCCAGCGCTGCCCGTCCGCCTCGCGGACGACCTCGCAGCTCTCGCCGCGCTCCAGCCGGCGCTGCTCCACCAGCCGATCGCCGCGATGCCGCAGCACCTCCGCCGTGAGCGCCGCGCCGGCGCCGGGATCACCGCCGTCGCGGACCACCGTCTCCAGCAGCGAGAACGGCGGTGAGAATCGCCTCTCGGCCTCCTCGTCCTCGTCCACCTCCGGTGAGACGGTCGGATACGGAAGCGCGCTGAAGCCCTCTTCTGCGACCTCGCGTGCCGCCGTCGCCTTTGGGGCGACGGCGTTCTTCTCGGGCACCACCGGCGGGGGGGCCTCGAGGCTTTTTTTCGCGGAGCGAACCGGGTCGTTCGCCGCAACGCCGTGCGACGCGGATCCGTGCACCAAGGGAGGGCGTGCTGCGGAGCCCTGGTCCGACGGGCCGAGGGCTGCCCGCCGATCCACCGGAGCGGCTGGCGCGTTGGCGACGGGCCGATTGGAAGGCACCGCCGCCGGCACGGGGGGCTCGCTCGCCGGCGGAACGGGCGCGGGGCGCTCGCGGCCGGTCTGCGTCCTCTCGAGGGCGGGAGTGAGCTCGAGCCCGGTCTGCGTTCGCTCCATCGGAGGCGGAGCTTCATGGGCTGGCTCGTCGACGATCGGCTCGACCTTGATCCGCGAATCGCCCAAGCGGATCTCGTCGAGAGGTCCGATCGGAGCAGTCGCTACGCGCCTTCCGTTGACGAAGAGCCCGTGGCTGCTCCCGTCGTCGCCGATCCAGAGCCTGCCGTCCTGGACGAAGAGGACCGCGTGCCGTCCCGAGACGAGCGGATCCTCCAGGCGCAGCCCGGCGTCACTCGCGCGACCGACCGTGACCGGCCGGATCCCCGAGAACATCCGGGAGCCCGAGAAGCGGCCGCGGTCGAAGACGAAGACCTCGAAGGCGAGCGCGGCGACGGCCGCGGGCTCCCTCTCTCGATTCGATGGCTGGCTCAGCGGTCCGTCTCCTGCGGAAAGACCTCTTCCACGATCTCGCGCCGGTAGCTGCGCCGCTCCCGGACCATGCTGCTGAGGTCGCTGCTGACCCGTTCGAAGAGGTAGACCGCCCCCGCCTTCGCCGTCTGTCCCTGGATCAGCCGCGCGTCGAACTCCACGCGCTCACCGCGGCGAAGCGCCTGACCATCGCCACCGCCCGCTTCGACGGGCTCGGTCGCCTTCTGGGTCGCAGGCGGAGGCGTGACGGCCGCGCTCGCCTTGCGCGGCGCGGAGCGGGGGCCCGGCTTCGCCGCCGCCCCACGCTGCTGATCGGGGGCCTTCCCGGCCGCCTCGGACGAGGCAGGCAGGAGCGCCAGGATGACCATGCAGCCGTAGACGACGAGCCCGTACCGCACGACGACACCTTCCTTGCGTCTCGCGCAGGGCCCCTCGGAAATCCGACGAGAGCCGCCGATGATCGACGCCGCTGTCCCAGGATCGGGTTTCGATAATTCGTACCTGATTCCACCTCGATCTGTCAAAAATCTTAAAGACCCCGCCAAGCTGTGAAAGGTCGCTCCACCGGGTCCGCTCCGGCTCTCCGGCAGGGATCCAGGAGAGACCGGGCAGGCCGCTCCCTCGGAAATCCTTCGGCCGGCTCGCGGGTCCCAGGAGGTAGGCTCGCGGGTCCGAGCACCGAAGCGTGCGGCGGAGAGTGGACGGAGAGCGGACGATGACGGAGCGAGTGCACTTTCTGCCCTGGGAGCAGGTGAGCGAGGCCGCCGAGCGCGCGTTCGAGCGTCATGCCACCCGGATCCGGGCGGCCATCCCGGACGCAATCCTCGAGCACGTGGGCTCGACCTCGATTCCGGGCGCGATCACCAAGGGAGATATGGACCTGCAGGTGCGGGTCGACCCCGAGCGATTCGCCGCGGCGGAGGCCGCGCTCGCGAAGCTCTACCCGCGGAACACCGGGAGCACCCGGACCGAATCGTTTGCGGCCTTCGAGGAGAAGGGCCAGCCCGACGTGGGAATCCAGCTCACGGCGATCGGTGGTCCCTTCGACTTCTTCCACGAGCTACGGGACCGCCTCCGCGGCGACGTCGTGGCGTTCGAGGCATACCAGGGGCTGAAGACTCTTTACGAGGGGGCCCCGATGGCGAGCTGGCGCGCCGCCAAGGAGCGATTCTTCGAGGCGCTGCTTCGCGGAACCGCGAACTGCACGCCGACCGTTGCGGGAGGCTCGGGCGAGCGCCTGGTAGAGGCCGCACGGCGGGCGGCGGAGGGCGCCGATCCGGCCCACGACTTCGCGCACGTGCTGCGGGTCGTCTCCTCCGCCGGCCGCATCGCGGAGGCGGAAGGTGCGGATCGCGAGATCGCAACGACCGCCGCGTTGCTCCACGAGCTCTTCAATCATCCGAAGGGCCACCCGGAATCCCACCTCTCCGGTGAGCGCTGTTCCGAGCTCGCCCTGGCGCTCCTGATCGACGAAGGCTGGCCCGTTGCCCGCGCCGAGGCGGTCGCCTACGCGATCCGGGTCCATCCCTTCTCCCTCGGAGTCGTCCCGGTCACCCTGGAGGGTAAAGTCGTCCAGGACGCCGACAGGCTGGACTCGATCGGCGCCATCGGGATCGCGCGATGCTTCGCGACCACATCGACGATGAAGCGACCGTTCTACGACCCCGAGGATCCGTTCTGTGCTCGAAGGGAGCCGGACGACAAGCGATGGGGCGTGGATCACTTCTATCGGAAGCTCCTGAGGATCCCCGACGTCCTCCACACCGCCACGGCACGCCGGCTCGCCGCCGAGCGCGCGGGCTTCATGGAACGCTTCCTGGAGCAGCTCGGCAGCGAGCTCTGAGCGGCCACCGGCTCGACGCGCCTGCCAGCGCGCCCGCCGCGGTCACGCCGAACAACGTGATCCAGAATACGCGAAAAGCCCCAGCGCCTCTCGAAAGAGTCGCTGGGGGCTCGCAAATAGAATCCGGCGGCGTCCTACTCTCCCACACGGTCTCCCGTGCAGTACCATCGGCGATGAAGGGCTTAACTTCCGTGTTCGGGATGGGAACGGGTGGGACCCCTTCTCCATTGCCACCGGAAAATCAAAGGTCTCTCTACGGCAAGGCCGCAGAGGAACCAAAAATGTACCACATACGAAGGAAGGTTCCGGTCAGAGCCGGAAAAGTACGAGTCGGATGCAGTTCGTGATGCGTCCAGGTCGTAGACTTCGACCTTGGCCTCGAGCCGCCAGTGCCTTTGGCGGTCAGAGGAATGGGTAACCAAGCCTCACGCTCGATTAGTACCGGTCAGCTCAACACGTTGCCGTGCGTACACCTCCGGCCTATCAACCTCGTAGTCTTCAAGGGAGCTTCAGGGGCTTTCGCCCGGGAGTCGTAGTCTTGAGGTGAGTTTCCCACTTAGATGCTTTCAGCGGTTATCTCGTCCGTACATGGCTACCCAGCTATGCCACTGGCGTGACAACTGGAACACTAGAGGTACGTTCAACCCGGTCCTCTCGTACTAAGGTCAAGTCCTCTCACGACTCCTACGCCCACAGCAGATAGGGACCAAACTGTCTCACGACGTTTTGAACCCAGCTCGCGTACCGCTTTAATCGGCGAACAGCCGAACCCTTGGGACCTGCTCCAGCCCCAGGATGCGATGAGCCGACATCGAGGTGCCAAACCTCCCCGTCGATGTGAACTCTTGGGGGAGATAAGCCTGTTATCCCCGGAGTACCTTTTATCCGTTGAGCGATGGCCCTTCCATTCAGAACCACCGGATCACTAAGACCTGATTTCTCACCTGCTCGACCCGTCGGTCTCGCAGTCAAGCACCCTTATGCCTTTGCACTCGACGCCCGGTTTCCAATCGGGCTGAGGGTACCATCGCGCGCCTCCGTTACATTTTAGGAGGCGACCGCCCCAGTCAAACTACCCACCAGCCAGTGTCCTGCGCCCGGATTACGGACGTCAGTTAGACACCAGAATCCACCAGGGTGGTATTTCACCGTTGGCTCCACCGAACCTAGCGGCCCGGCTTCAAAGCCTCCCACCTATCCTACACAAGCAAACCCTAGTGTCACTGGCAAGTTGTAGTAAAGGTTCACGGGGTCTTTCCGTCTTGCTGCGGGAAAACTGCATCGGCACAGCTATTTCAATTTCGCTGAGTCCCTGGTCGAGACAGCGCGGCAGTCGTTACGCCTTTCGTGCAGGTCGGAACTTACCCGACAAGGAATTTCGCTACCTTAGGACCGTTATAGTTACGGCCGCCGTTTACCGGGGCTTCGGCTCACTGCTTCGCTTGCGCTGACAGATCCCCTTAACCTTCCGGCACCGGGCAGGCGTCAGACCCTATACATCCACTTATCGTGTTAGCAGAGTCCTGTGTTTTTGATAAACAGTCGCTACCGCCTATCCTCTGCGGCCTGGTTCGGCTCGGGGAGCAAGTCCCTCTACCTACTCCAGGCCCACCTTCTTCCGAAGTTACGGTGGCAATTTGCCTAGTTCCTTGACCAGAGTTCTCTCAAGCGCCTTAGGATTCTCTCCTCGCCCACCTGAGTCGGTTTACGGTACGGGTACCAACATGGCTCCACGCGCGGCTTTTCTTGGAAGCGTAGGATTACCGACTTGTGGTCTTACGACCTCGTCGCCTGCCTCAGCGTAATGGCCTCGCCTTTTCATCGTACGAGACCCGCCTACACAGGAAAACCGGGACGTCCAACACCCGGCTCGGCTACCTTTCTCCGTCCCCGCTCGCTTCAACGCCATGAAGGCAGCGCAGGAATATTAACCTGCCTTCCATCGCCTACGCCTTTCGGCCTTGGCTTAGGTCCCGGCTAACCCTGGGCGGAACGGCCTTCCCCAGGAAACCT